>NZ_JAIRBP010000014.1:0-91066 GCF_021151495.1 Halomonas sp. IOP_31
CTGATCTCGGTACTTGATACGGTAAGGTGGCTCAGCCGTTCTTCGCGAACCGCCGTGGTACGGAACCGTATGCCCGGTGGTGTGGGAGGGCTCCGGGGGTGACCCCGGACCCTACCCGATTACACTGGCGGATATCGCCAATCGCGCAAGTGGTGGCGACGCGGCGCTAGGCAAAGGAGTGAAGGGGCATGATCAAGCGCGTTTTCACGGTTGTGCTGCCGTGCGCCATTGCGCTGGGAATAGAGGGAATAGGGGGAATAGAGAGTGCCGAGGCGGCCAGCGTCTACCGTACGACCGATGCGCAAGGCAACGTGGTATTTACCGACAAGTCGGTCGACAACGCCGAACGGGTCGATCTCGAGCCGTTGACCGTGGTGCCCGCCGTGGGAGTCGATGTCGCGCCGCCGCCCACGCAGCGTGCCGAGCCGGCTGCCTCGCGCGCCGGGCAGCCGTTCATGCCCTATTCCACCTTCCGTATCGCCGCGCCCGAGGATGGGCAGACCCTGCCCACCGGCGCCGCCGGGAACGTTCAGGTACGACTGACCATCGAGCCGACGCTGCGCGAGGATAACCAGGTACGCTTGCTGGTCGATGGCGTGGTAAGCCAGTCGGCCCTGAACAGCAGCGCGTTCATGCTCACCAACCTGGACCGCGGCGAATATACCCTGGTCGCCGAATTGCTCGATGCCGCCGGCCAGGTGCGCCACCGCAGTGCGCCGGTCACCCTCTACGTGCAGCGCGCCAGCGTCAATCTGCCGGCCAATCCCAACAACCCCGCCGGCCTGCCACCGAGCCGCACCGGCAATTAACGGGTGTCGCTCCCTTCATTTCTGCACGCCGCGTTGTGTGTGCCGCGCCATCAAGCAGCTTTCCTCGTCTCGATGCACCATAATAGTGCAGTGCGCCCCGACGCCCTGTCCGCCATCCCGCTCGTTGCGGGCCTGGCCAGACTGGCGCGTATCTTGCAAACACCAAGCTAACGGATCTCAGGATGTCGAGACGCGCCATGTACCAACGCTTGCTGGAAAACCTGACCACGGCGGTCGTGCTGCTCGACGGGGCGTTACGCGCACGCTGGCTGAACCCGGCCGCCGAAGCGTTGCTGGCGGTGAGCCGCAGTCGGGTCGAGGGGACGCGTCTGGAATGCCTGGAAGGCGAAGGCGGGGCGATCGCCGAGGTGTTGCGCAAGGCGCTCGAGGAAAACCACCCTTTCACTCAGCGCGAGGCCATATTGCTGCTGGCCGGCGGCGAGGCGATCACCGTCGACTTCACCGTCACGCCGTTGTCGGACGCCGAGTTGCTGCTCGAGATCGAACCCCGCGACCGGCTGCTGCGCATCTCCCGCGAGGAAGCGCTGGTCACCCGTCAGGAGACCATCAAGGTGCTGTCGCGGGGCCTGGCCCACGAGATCAAGAATCCGCTGGGCGGGATTCGCGGCGCGGCGCAACTGCTCGAGCGCGACCTGCCCGACCCGCAGTTGGCCGAGTTCACCCGGGTGATCGTCGAGGAAGCCGACCGGCTGCGCGACCTGGTCGATCGCATGCTCGGCCCCAACCACCTGGTCCGCCACGAGCCGCTCAACGTGCACCGAGTGCTCGAACGGGTACGCGCGCTGCTCGAGGCCGAGCACCCCCGAGTCGCCTACGTGCGTGACTACGACCCCAGCCTGCCCGAGCTGCACGGCGACGAGTCGCAGTTGATCCAGGCGGTGCTCAACGTGGCACGCAACGCCGTCCAGGCGATGGATGAAAGCGGCACGCCAACCCCGCGGCTGACGCTGCGCACCCGGGCCCGGCGGCAGTTCACACTGGGCGCCGAGCGCCACCGCCTGGTCTGCGAGGTGGCGATCGTCGACAACGGCCCGGGGATTCCCGCGGCGCTGCGCGACACGCTGTTCTATCCGATGGTCTCGGGGCGTGCCGAGGGCAGCGGCCTGGGGCTGTCGATCGCCCAGTCGATCCTGCATCAGCATCAGGGGCTGGTCGAGTGCGACTCGCATCCCGGCTGTACCGAGTTTCGCCTGCTGATGCCGCTGGATGCCCATCAGTGACCGGGGCGGAACATTGCCAGAGCGCCGGACGTGCCGAGACTGCGACCATCGCCGAAGGCGAAACCATGCGACCCGCTGGAGGGCTTTATGAATGATCCCGCCCGTATCGTCATCGTCGACGACGACCGAGCCATACGCTGGGTGCTGGAGCGCGCCCTGGCCCAGCCGGATCTGGACGTGACCAGCTTTGACCGGGCCGATACCGCGCTCGAGGCGATCCTCAGCTATCCCCCCGAGGTACTGCTCACCGACATCCGCATGCCGGGGCTCGATGGCCTCGACCTGATGGCGCAGGTGCGCGAGGCGTGCCCGGACCTGCCGGTGATCGTGATGACCGCGCATTCCGACCTGGACAGTGCGGTGGCCTCCTATCAGGGCGGCGCCTTCGAGTACCTGCCCAAGCCGTTCGATGTCGACGACGCCCTGGCGCTGGTGCGTCGCGCGGTGGCCCACGCCCGCGAGCGCGCCTCGCCGGTGGTGGTGCCCGAGGGCTTCTCGGCGGATATCATCGGCGAGGCGCCGGCGATGCAGGAGGTCTTCCGGGCCATCGGTCGGCTGTCGCAATCGCACATCACCGTGCTCATCAACGGCGAGTCGGGGACCGGCAAGGAGCGCGTCGCCGAGGCCCTGCACCAGCACAGTCCGCGCAGGGCGCAGCCGTTCATCGCCCTGAACATGGCGGCGATTCCCAAGGACCTGATGGAGTCCGAGCTGTTCGGCCACGAGAAGGGCGCGTTCACCGGCGCCACCGCCCAGCGTCGCGGGCGTTTCGAACAGGCCGACGGCGGCACGCTGTTCCTCGACGAGATCGGCGACATGCCGCCGGACACCCAGACCCGGCTGCTGCGGGTGCTGGCCGACGGCGAGTTCTATCGGGTCGGCGGCCATCTCTCGGTCAAGGCCGACGTGCGGATCATCGCCGCGACCCATCAGAACCTCGAGGCGCTGGTCAAGGACGGGCGCTTTCGCGAGGACCTGTTCCACCGCCTCAACGTGATTCGCGTGCACCTGCCCAGGCTCGCCGAGCGCCGCGAGGACATTCCGCGGCTGGCCCAGCACTTTCTCGCCGAGGCCGCCAAGGAGTTGTCCACCGAGCCCAAGGTGCTGACCCGCGACGCCGAGCTGCACCTCACCAGGCTGCCCTGGCCGGGCAACGTGCGCCAGCTCGAGAACACCTGTCGCTGGCTGACGGTGATGGCCTCGGGCCGCGAGGTGCTGATCGACGACCTGCCGCCGGAGCTGCGCGACGTCGAGGGCACCGAGGCGGCCAGCGGCGATTGGCGCGGCGCCTTCCGCGAATGGGCCGATCGGGCGCTGGCTGCCGGGCATACCCACCTGCTGGAGGAGGCGGTGCCGGATTTCGAGCGCATCCTGATCGAGACCGCGCTCAAGCACACCGGCGGGCGCAAGGGCGAAGCGGCTGAACTGCTGGGCTGGGGGCGCAACACGCTGACGCGCAAGCTCAAGGTGTTGCTGCCGGCGCTGGCCGAGGAGTGAAAATGCTCCGAAGCGGCGGAACTGCTGGGCTGGGGGCGCAATACGCGCTCTTTACAAGGGCCTGCAAGCTCAAGGTATTGCTGCCGGCGCTGGCCGAGGATTAACCGCCGAGCAGGCGGCGTGCAAGCAGGCGCTGCATATCGCGTCGGCTGTCGGCGATGAGGTAGATCACGACCCGGTTACCATGCAGGCGATAGAGGATGCGTGCGGGAGGCTCGACCAACTGGCGATAGTCGCGAATGCCGAGTTCGAGCAGTTCCTTGGGGTGGCCGCCGCGCACGGGAAACTCGGATAGCGATTGCATGCGCGCCTGCAAGCGATCGAGCACGCCATCGGCGGCGGCGGGTGAATCGGTGTCGGCGATGAAGTCGTACAGTTCGCGCAGGTCAGCGGCTGCCGAGCGCGTCAGTTGTACGTGGTGGCTCAATGCTCGTCGTCCCGCGACTGGATCGCCGCGAAAGCGTCTTCGGCGTCGATGGTCTCGTCGCGCTCCACCTCGCGATTGCCCATTGCCAGAATCTTCAGCAGCGCCAGGGTCTCCTGGGTCTGTTCGTAACTTCTGATGTCCTGCACCACCATTTTGGCTTCGCCGTTCTGGGTGATGACCATGGGCTCGCGCAGTTCGTTGAGCGACCTGGCGACATCGGAGGCATGGGCCTTGAGATAGCTGATCGGCTTGATGTGCTCGGAGTATTTCATAAGGTGGATTCGCCAAGGTGAATATGACCGAATTTAGTCTTTTTTTGGTCAGGGCTCAAGCCGTATGTTGAGTCTGCTGCATCAGCGTCGTCAGCGCTCGCTCCAAACAAGCGAAGCCGACGCGCTCCTGCTCCAGACGCACCCGCTCGCCCCAGGCATCGCCGCGCAGGGCAGTGAACAGGGCGAACTCATCCTCGGTCAGGCGGCTGGGGGTAAGGAGGCGTCGTCGAGACGCTGGCGCAGGTGAAATAGCCAATCGTCGAGCAGGGCGGCCAGGGCCTGCTCGGGATGGCTGCGTACATTGGGGGATGATGAAAGTGCGGTGCAAGAAGCCGATCACCATGGGCGCATGCTCGGCGCGCAGTAGTGTCCAGGCGGGATGGGAGCGGTGCAGATAACGCAGATGATCGAAGTCCATGACTGTAAGATACTGCAAGGGATAACTCAGCCCAAGCCGCTGCTTTTATGCTTGGCTGTAGAAACCTATGAGGTTATTTCATGCAGAGGAGGGACAGTTCTCGTACCTGTAGGCCTGCGGTCATAAGGTGGAAAGCAGCGCCAGTTATCTTCAAGATGGGGCGTAAGAGCGAAAATTGCGGGAAGCAATGCCCATTCCAACGAGGGAGGAAATTGGACAATGACCGATATTGCCAAACTGCTGGGCGACGAGGCCGACAGCCTGCTCAATCACACCTGTCGCGGTTTCGACAAGCAAAGCCTCTACCTGCCCGGGCCGGACTTCGTCGACCGGGTGATGAGCGACACCGACCGTGGCCCGAACGTGCTGCGCAACCTGCAGGCGATCTACGATCACGGCCGCCTGGGCGGCACTGGCTACGTGAGCATCCTGCCCGTCGACCAGGGCATCGAGCACTCCGCCGGCGCCTCGTTCGCCCCCAATCCGCAGTATTTCGACCCCAAGAACATCGTCGAGCTGGCGATCGAGGGCGGCTGCAACTGCGTGGCCTCGACGCTCGGCGTGCTGTCCTCGGTGGCGCGGCGTTATGCCCACAAGATTCCGATGATGCTCAAGCTCAACCACAACGAGTCGCTGACCTATCCGGCGATCTACGATCAGACGTTGTTCGCCCAGGTCGAGCAGGCCCACGCCATGGGCTGCGTGGCGGTGGGCGCGACCATCTACTACGGCTCGCCCGATTGCCGCCGCCAGATCACCGAGATCAGCGAGGCCTTCGAGCACGCCCACCAGCTGGGCATGGTCACCGTGCTGTGGTCGTACCTGCGCAACCCCGAGTTCAAGAAGGACGGCACCGACTATCACGTCGCCTCGGACCTGACCGGCCAGGCGATCCACATGGCGGCGACCATCAAGGCCGACATCGTCAAGCAGAAGCTGCCCGAGAACAATGGCGGCTACCGGGCGATCGGCTTCGGGCATACCCACGACAAGGTCTATGACGAGCTGACCTCCGACAATCCCATCGACCTGGCCCGCTATCAGGTCGCCAACTGCTATATGGGACGCATCGGGCTGATCAACTCCGGCGGCGGCTCCAAGGGTCACAGCGATCTCGGCGAAGCGGTGCGCACCGCGGTGATCAACAAGCGTGCCGGCGGCATGGGGCTGATCTCCGGGCGCAAGGCCTTCCAGAAGCCGATGGCCGAGGGCGTCGAGCTGCTCAACGCGATTCAGGACGTCTACCTGGCCAAGGACGTCACCGTGGCTTGATAGGTGTCGTTGGCATTCGCCGGGTCGACGACCCGGCTGGTCTCGAGGCCCGGCTATTGCCGGGCCTTCTTGTTGCTGGAGCGCTGTTGGTGACCCCGGGGCGGGTTGCCGCATGGTATCCGCGGCACGCGTGACACCCATGCCACATGGGAGTGTTTTAGCGCCCGCTACCATATGTTTGACGTGAATCAGAGATTCGCTACTATATATAGTTAAAATGCATTGGCGGGTCACCTAGCCAAGCGGTAGGATCGAGTCATCGTCGAGCGATGCTTCGCTGTCTTAAACTAAAGCGGAATCATTGTCATGAGCATTAAAATCTACAGCAAGCCGGACTGCATGCAGTGCCACGCGACCTACCGGGCGCTCGACAAGCAGGGGCTCGATTATACCGTCGTCGACCTGACTGAAGACCAGGGGGCGGTCGAGACCGTTCAGTCGTTGGGCTATCGCCAGCTGCCGGTGGTGGTCGCCGCGGGCGAGCACTGGTCGGGGTTTCGTCCCGAGAAGATCCGCAGCCTGGCGTGAGCCATGGCGAGTCCTCGGTCGCCGCTTGATGGCGAGTCTTCGGTCGCCGCTTGATGGCGAGTCTTCGGTCGCCGACCGAAAGCAGCGGGAGAGCGACGTGAGCGAACTGGTCTATTTTTCGACCAAGTCGGGCAATACCCGCCGCTTCGTGGAGAAGCTGGGCGTGCCCGCCGCGCGCATCCCGTCGAGTCGTGACGAGGGCGCGCTGCGGGTCGAGCAACCCTATGTGCTGGTGGTGCCGACCTACGGCGACGGCGATCCGCGCACGGCGGTGCCGGGCCCGGTGATCCGCTTTCTCAATGACGAACACAACCGCTCGCTGATCCGCGGCGTGATCGCCGCTGGCAACACCAACTTCGGTGCCGCCTACGGCCTGGCCGGTCGGGTCGTCGCCCATAAATGCCAGGTGCCGATGCTCTACCGCTTCGAACTGACGGGCACCCCCGAGGATGTCGTCGCGGTTCGCCGGCGCCTGGCGCCGCTTTTGCAAACCGAGCTCTCTCATGTTGGATGAAACGACGATGCAGACCCACGAACCCGGCGTGGCAGACGAGACGGTCCGGCCCAGGCAGTCGCTGGATTACCATGCGCTCAACGCCATGCTCAACCTGTACGACGCCGAAGGCCATCTACAGCTCGACAAGGACCGCGAGGCCGCGCGTCAGTACTTCCTGCAGCACGTCAATCAGAACACCGTGTTCTTCCACACCCTCGAGGAGAAGCTCGGTTACCTGATCGAAGAGGGCTACTACGAGCGCGCGGTGCTCGAACAGTACGATTTTGCCTTCGTCAGCGCGCTGTTCGATCAGGCCTACGCGGTCAAGTTTCGCTTCCAGAGCTTTCTCGGCGCCTTCAAGTACTACACCAGCTATACGCTCAAGACCTTCGACGGCAAGCGCTACCTGGAGCGTTTCGAGGATCGCGTGTGCATGGTCGCGCTGAACCTGGCGCGCGGCGACGAGCGGCTTGCCCGCCAGCTTGCCGACGAGATCCTCCATGGGCGTTTCCAGCCGGCCACGCCGACCTTCCTCAACTGCGGCAAACAGCAGCGCGGCGAGCTGGTGTCGTGCTTTCTGTTGCGTATCGAGGACAACATGGAGTCGATCGGCCGGGCGATCAATTCGGCGCTGCAGCTCTCCAAGCGCGGCGGCGGGGTGGCCTTTTTGCTGAGCAACATTCGCGAGGCCGGAGCGCCGATCAAGCGCATCGAGAATCAGTCGTCGGGCATCATCCCGATCATGAAGCTGCTCGAGGACGCGTTCTCCTACGCCAACCAGCTGGGCGCGCGCCAGGGCGCCGGCGCGGTGTATCTCAACGCCCATCACCCGGACATCCTGCGGTTCCTCGACACCAAGCGCGAGAACGCCGACGAGAAGATCCGCATCAAGACGCTGTCGCTGGGCGTGGTGATTCCCGACATCACCTTCGAACTGGCCAAGCGCAACGAGGCGATGTATCTGTTCTCGCCCTACGATGTGGAGCGCATCTACGGCGTGCCGTTCGGCGACATCAGCGTCACCGAGAAATACCAGGAGATGGTCGACGACGGGCGCATCCGCAAGACCAAGATCAACGCCCGCGAGCTGTTCCAGGCGATCGCCGAGCTGCAGTTCGAATCCGGCTACCCCTACATCCTGTTCGAGGACACCGCGAACCGCGCCAACCCGGTGGCCGGGCGCATCAACATGAGCAACCTGTGCTCGGAGATCCTGCAGGTCAACTCGCCGACCGAGTACCACGACGACCTGGGCTATCGGCGCATCGGCGAGGACATCTCCTGCAACCTGGGCTCGCTGAACATCGCCAAGATGATGGACTCGCCGGACTTCGCCGCCAGCGTCGAGACCGCGATCCGCGGGCTGACCGCGGTGTCCGAGATGAGCGACATTCGCTCGGTGCCGTCGATCGCCGAGGCCAACCAGCGCTCCCATGCCATCGGCCTGGGCCAGATGAACCTGCACGGCTACCTGGCCCGCGAGCACATCCATTACGGCAGCGAGGAGGGCCTGGATTTCACCAATCTGTATTTCTACACGGTGACCTTCCACGCGCTGCGCGCGTCCAATCGCCTGGCCATCGAGCGTGGCACCGCGTTCGCCGGCTTCGAAAAATCGCAGTACGCCAGCGGCGAGTATTTCGACAAGTACACCGAGCAGGCGTGGGCGCCCAGGACCGAGAAGGTGCGCGGCTTGTTCGAGCACAGTGGCATCGAGATTCCGACCCAGGCCGACTGGCGCGCGCTGAAGGAATCGGTGATGGCGCACGGGCTTTTCAACCGCAACCTGCAGGCGATTCCGCCGACCGGCTCGATCTCCTACATCAACAACGCGACCTCGAGCATCCACCCGGTGGTGTCCAAGGTCGAGATCCGCAAGGAAGGCAAGCTGGGGCGCGTCTACTACCCGGCGCCGTTTCTCGACGACGCCAACCAGGAATACTACCGCGACGCCTACGAGATCGGTCCCGAGAAGATCATCGATACCTATGCCGAGGCCACTCAGCACGTCGACCAGGGCCTGTCGCTGACGCTGTATTTTCGCGACAGCGCGACCACCCGCGACATCAACCGCGCGCAGATCTATGCCTGGCGCAAGGGCATCAAGACGATCTACTACGTGCGGCTGCGCCAGTCGGCGCTGGAAGGCACGGAGGTCGAAGGCTGCGTCTCCTGCACGCTCTAGCGCTTTGAAACGACGCCCCGCCGCGGCGGGGCCGAGCAACCCTATTTGCGAGTGAGAGTCCCGTCCATGACTGCCACTGTCTCTACCCCACGCCTGCGGCGCGTCGATGCCATCAACTGGAACCGGCTGCAGGACGACAAGGATCTCGAGGTGTGGAATCGCCTCACCAGCAACTTCTGGTTGCCCGAGAAGATCCCGCTGTCCAACGACATTACCTCGTGGAACACCCTGACCGAGCTCGAGCAGCAGCTGACCATCCGCGTGTTCACCGGACTGACGTTGCTCGACACCATCCAGGGCACGGTCGGCGCGCCGGTGCTGATCGAGGACGCCGTCACCCCCCACGAGGAGGCGGTGTTCACCAACATCGGCTTCATGGAATCGGTGCATGCGCGCTCCTACAGCTCGATCTTCTCGACGCTGTGCGCGACCCGCGACGTCGACGCCGCCTATCGCTGGAGCGAGGAAAACGGTCACCTGCAGAGCAAGGCCGAGCTGATTCTCGAGCGCTATCGCGCCGAGGACCCGCTGATGCGCAAGGTCGCCAGCGTGTTCCTGGAGTCGTTTTTGTTCTACTCGGGTTTCTATTTGCCGATGTACTTCTCGAGCCGCGGCAAGCTGACCAACACCGCCGATCTGATTCGGCTGATCATCCGCGACGAGGCGGTGCACGGCTACTACATCGGCTACAAGTTCCAGCGCGCGCTGGAGGCCGAGTCGGCACAGCGTCAGCGCCAGGTCAAGGAGTACACCTTCGACCTGCTGCTCGAGCTCTACGACAACGAAGTGCACTATACCGAGTCGCTCTACGACGAGGTGGGGCTGACCGAAGAGGTCAAGGCGTTTTTGCATTACAACGCCAACAAGGCGCTGATGAACCTGGGCTACGAACCGTTGTTCCCCGGTGCCGTGGAGCAGGTCAACCCGGCGATCCTCGCCGCGCTCTCGCCGGGGGCCGACGAGAACCACGACTTCTTCTCCGGGGCGGGCTCGTCCTATGTGATCGGCAAGACGGTGCGTACCGAGGACGAGGACTGGGCATTCTAGGTTTTGATGGCATGTCCTTGCTTGACTACATGCTGGTGACGGTTGAAGCGCCATGAGTAAGCGGGCCCTGCATGGGAGGGCAGAGGCGCCCGCTTGTGCGGGAGCCTCGCTTTATGGGATATGCTAGTGCCCGTCACGCAGAGCACCGGGAAGAACAGGATGAATGAGCGTCAGGATTCCGCCGATATCGATTTGATGACCGAGATTGCCACTCTCTACTATGTGCAGGGCGAGACTCAGGAAGTCATTGCCAATCGGCTGGGGCTGTCCCGGGTCCGGGTCGGGCGCTTGCTCAAGCGGGCCCAGGCGGAAGGTATCGTGGATGTCAGGGTGCGCCAGCACCCGGCGGTCAGTGCCGAGATCGAGCAGGAACTCAAGCGTCGCTTCGGGCTCAAGCGGGCGCTGATCGCTCTGGATAACGCCGATCAGGACGTGCAGCGTTCAGCGGTGGCCAGTCTGGTGGCGGATCATCTTTCCCGGAGCCTGGCCGATGGTCAGATTGTCGCCGTGGGCATGGGGCGTAACGTCGGGGCAGTTGCCGACAACGTCTTCGGCGCCGAATCCTTGAGTGTGTCCTTTGTCTGTGCCATTGGTGGCTCGCTGCGGGCCGGCGAATACATGAACCCCGATCATATTTGCCGCCGCATGGCAGGCAAGTTCGGCGGCGAGAGTGAAACGCTCTACGCGCCTGCGCTGGTGCAGAATAGCGAACTGCGCGATGCCCTCTATGATAATCCTACCGTGCGCCAGACCTTGGACAGAGCGCGTCGAGCGGATATCGCCCTGATCGGTGTGGGGGATGTGAGTGAAAACAGTAACATGGTGCGTATGGGGTGGTTCACGGCCCAGGAGATCGCCGAGGCACGGCTCTCCGGAACGGTAGGCGATATGATGGGCTACGACTTTATCGACATTCATGGTCGCCCCTCGGCCACCCCCATGCAGGGCCGGGTGATCGGTCTTAATATTCAGGATTTGATCCGGATTCCCGATGTCATCGCCATCGCCAGCGAGAATACCAAGGCAGTGGGTATCCTCGGCGCCCTGCGTACCGGCGTGATCGATACTCTCGCCACTAGCGTCACCAACGCACACACCATCATTCGCCTCGATGAGGCGACCCGTCGAGGGGACAATTTCCCTTGAGGCGAGACGGGTTGCGCTATCACATCTCCCTCGATGAGGGCGCATGAGTGATATGCAGCATGCCCCGATAGCGAAGCAGCAGGCGATTCCCAACGGGGCGCCGCCTGTTGCTCGTGGTATAATGGACCCCGAAATCAAGACACTGATTTAAGATATGCCGAGGCCGATTTCGAAGGGACCAGCGCTGTCGCTCAGTCGGCGCCGCTCAGCAGTTCCTCGACCTGGGCGACGACGTTCTCGACGGTGAAGTTGTAGTACTTGAACAGGTCGCCGGCCGGCGCCGACTCGCCGAAGCTGTCCATGCCGACGATGCGCCCGTCCAGGCCCACGTACTTGTGCCAGTAGACGCGATGGCTGGCCTCGATCGCCACGCGCTGGCGAACGTTCGGCAGCAGCACCGCGTCGCGATAGCTCTGCGGCTGGGCGTCGAACACGTCGGTGGACGGCATCGACACCACGCGCACCGCCTTGCCCTCGGCTTCCAGCGCATCGGCGGCCTGTATCGCCAGGTCGACCTCGGAGCCGGTGGCGATCAGGATCGCCTGGGCCGGGTCGTCGCTGTCCTTGAGCACGTAGCCGCCGCGCTGGATGTCGGCCAGCTGGTGCTTGTCGCGCTGTTGCGGCGCCAGGTTCTGACGCGACAGCACCAGCGCGGTGGGCGCGCCGCGACGATGGATGGCGGCATGCCAGGCGGCGGCCGTCTCGGTGGCATCGCACGGGCGCCAGGTCGACAGGTTGGGCGTCGAGCGCAGGGCACTGAGCTGCTCGATGGGCTGGTGGGTCGGGCCATCCTCGCCGAGACCGATCGAATCGTGGGTATACACGAAGATCGCCTGACGATTCATCAGCGCGGCCATGCGCACCGCGTTGTGCATGTACTCCATGAAGGTCAGGAAGGTCGCACCGTAGGGGATGAACCCGCCATGCGCGCTGATGCCGTTCATGATCCCGCCCATGCCGAACTCGCGCACCCCGTAATGCAGGTAGTTGCCCTCGAAGTGATCGCGATTGATCGCTCGCGAGCCCTTCCAGAAGGTCAGGTTGGAGGGCGCCAGGTCGGCGCTGCCGCCGAACAGTTCGGGCAGGTCCGGGCCGAGTTCGTTGAGGCATGCCAGCGAGGCCTTGCGGGTGGCCAGCGTCTCGCCCTTCTCCTGGGCCTCCTCGATCAGCTTCTCGCTCTTCAGGGTGCTGGGCAACTGGCCCTTGAGACGCCGCTGCAGTTCCTTGGCGAGTTCGGGGTGGTCGGCCTGGTAGCGCTCGAAGCGCGCGTTCCAGTCGTTCTCGGCCTGGGCGCCGCGCTCGGCGGCGTCCCAGTCCTGGTAGACTTCCTCGGGCACGTGGAAGGGCGCGTGGGGCCAGCCCAGCTGGCGGCGCGCCGCGGCGATCTCGTCGTCGCCCAGCGGTGCGCCGTGGGCCTCTTCCTTGCCCTGCTTGTTGGGGGCGCCGAAGCCGATGACCGTGGTGCAGATGATCAGGCTGGGCCGGTCGTCGTGCTGACGGGCCAGCTCGATCGCCGCCTTGACCTCTTCGGGGTTGTGGCCATCGACGTTGGGCACCACATGCCAGCCGTAGGCCTCGAAGCGCTTGGCGGTGTCGTCGGTGAACCAGCCCTCTATCTCGCCGTCGATCGAGATGCCGTTGGAGTCGTAGAAGGCCACCAGCTTGCCCAGGCCCTGGGTGCCGGCAAGCGAGCAGACCTCGTGGGAGATGCCCTCCATCAGGCAGCCGTCACCGACGAACACATAGGTGTAGTGATCGACAATGTTATGGCCCGGCTGATTGAAATGGGCGGCCAGGGTGCGTTCGGCGATCGCCATGCCCACCGCGTTGGCCAGGCCCTGGCCGAGCGGGCCGGTGGTGGTCTCGACGCCAGGGGTATAGCCCAACTCGGGGTGGCCGGGCGTCTTGGAGTGCAGTTGGCGGAAGTTCTGCAGATCCTCGAGGGTGAGCTCGTAGCCGGTCAGGTGAAGCAGCGAATAGAGCAGCATCGAGCCGTGACCGTTGGACAGCACGAAGCGGTCGCGGTCGGCCCAGTGCGGATTGGCCGGGTTGTGCTTGAGGTAGTCGTTCCACAGCACCTCGGCGATGTCGGCCATGCCCATTGGGGCGCCGGGGTGACCGGACTTGGCCTTTTGTACGGCATCCATGGACAGTGCGCGGATGGAGTTGGCTAACTGACGACGAGATGGCATTGGCTTTCGGATCCCTTAGATCGTAAATGGATGATGGAGCAAGGCGCGATCTTGGCTCAGCGCGACGCGGCAAGCATCGAGGCCTCCTCGACGATGGCCTCGAACGCGACCGAATCGTGAGCGAAACGGCCCAGAAACAACCCGTCGACTTGTCCTGCCAGCCGAGTCAACAGGCCCGGGCCAGCGCTGCCGCCATAAATGACACTGGCTGCAGGGGAGGCGTGCAATTGTTCACGCAACCCCTGGCAAACTGCCGCGATGTGGGTGAGCGGTGCCGACTCCGAGGCGCCGATCGCCCAGTGCGGTTCATAGGCGACCACCAGCGGCTGTCTGCGCTGCTCGGTAGACGCCAACGACAGGGCCGAGTCGATCTGGGCGCGACAGTCGTCAATGGCGCTGGCCGGGTCGCCGCGATCGGCTTCGCCGATACAGAGAACCGGAATCAACCCATGCGCCAGCGCCACCTGGGTCTTGGCCGCGACGACATCGGAATCTTCGCCAAACAGCCGACGGCGTTCAGCGTGTCCGACCTCGACGTAGCGGCACCCCATATCGGCCAGCATGGCGCCACTCACCTCGCCAGTATAAGCACCGTATGGCGACTGATACAGGTTTTGGCCGCCAACATCGATGGGCGTATCGGTAAAGATATCAATCGCCGGTGCGATCGCGGGAAAACTGGGAAGTACAAATAGTGACACCCGGCCGTCGATGACGGTCGGGTATTGATTGATGCGCTGCGCGATTTGGCGACACCAAGCCAGTGTCTGAGTGTAGCCGAAGTACATCTTGAAGCTGATACCCAGCGTGATCGGAAGCTTTGCCATGATGTTCCCGTGGTGCCCGGTGATTCGCCGTTGCTCGATTCGTCACTGTCCGGTCGTCACCGCTTGATGACGGCCTGGATGTTGCCGACGATCATGGAAAGCGATATTGCACCCGGATCGGGCGTGCCGAGGCTCTTTTCCGCCAGCGGACGAGCGCGGCCCAGCTTCGGCTTCAGCGCGGACGTGGTCTTGGCGGCGTCGGACGCTGCCTCGACGGCCCTGCCCCAGGCGACCGGGAAAGCGTCACCGGCCTCGAGGGCGCGTTCGAGGGTTTCACTGAACGGCACCAGTGCATCGACCAGCGTCTTGTCTCCCAGTTTGGCCTTGCCGAACGCCATGACGTCGTCCTTGGCCTTGGTGATGCCTCGTGCGTAGCGCACAGGAGTCGGCTCTTCGTCATCGCCGAGCGTCACGCTCAGGGCGTTGAGCATGACGCCCCAGATGGCGCCGGAGGTGCCGCCCGCGCGATCCGCCCAGGCTTCTGCCGCCAGGCGTAGCACGGTGCCGGCGCCGGCGTTGCGGCTCACGGCATCCTCGGCTGCCAGTTCCGCCGCGACAGCCCCCCTCTGCATGCCGATACCGTGATCGCCGTCCCCCGCGATGGCGTCGAGTCGCCCCAGCTCTTCAGCCTTCTGGTCGATGATCTTGCGCGTGGCGCTCAATGCCTGATAGACGCAACGGGCGGCGGCGATCGAGGTCTCGCTCGCCGGAGGAATGGCATCGGCATCGGGGATGTCGAGCTGGGACGCATCGATCGGGGGAGCAGCCTCGAGACTGCCCTTGCGATAGGCCGGTGCATCCGCTGGCGCCTTCCAAAGGCCCTCCAGTTCATCGTCGAGCCAGAATAGCGTCAGCGAAGCGCCTGCCATGTCGAGACTGGTGACCAGTTCGCCGACCTCTGGTTCGACGATCTCCAGTCCGGCATCTGTAAGCAATTGATTGACCCGTCGATAGACCACGAACAGTTCTTCGTACTTGATCGAGCCCAGGCCGTTGAGCAGCACTGAAACCTTGGCGCCTTTGGTGCTGTCGATGCCATCGGGAATCTCTTCCATCAGGTGCGAGACGAGCAGTTCCGCCAGGCCGTCGGCCGTGGGCACGTCCTGTTCGCTGATGCCCGGTTCGCCGTGGATGCCCAAGCCGACCGCCATCTTGCCCGAGGGTACATGGAACAGCGCATCCTGGGCGCCCGGCAGCGTACAGCCATCGAACGCCACGCCCATCGAGCGCGTGCGCAGATTGGCAGCGCGAGCCACGCGCGTGACTTCCTCCAGTGAGTGGCCGGCTTCGGCGGCGGCAGCGGCGACCTTGAACACCGTCAGGTCCCCGGCTATGCCGCGGCGCTTGTGCAGTTCTTCGCGGCTGGCGCTTGAGACATCGTCGACGACCGCCACGATCTCGCACGGGATCCCCTCGCCAATCAACCGCTCCCGGGCCTTGCCGAAGTGCAATACGTCGCCGGCGTAATTGCCGAAGCTCAAGAGCACGCCGGCGCCGTTGTTGGCTGCCTTGCAGACGCTGTAGACCTGTTGGGCGGAAGGCGAGGCGAACAGGTTGCCCATTACTGCGCCGTGAGCCAGCCCCTGGCCGACCAGGCCGGCGAAGGCCGGATAGTGGCCCGACCCTCCGCCGATAACGACGGCAACGGTACCGGGTTCGCTGCGAGTGCTTCGGATCACGCCGCCCGGCACCTGACGGACGCGTTGCGCATGAGCCGCGACGAACCCCTCGGTCGCTTCATCGACGAAATTCACTGGGTCGTTGTAAAGGCGTGTCATGGCCGACGCTCCCGCAGGTTGGTGATTGTCGCGCTGAGAATCTCGCAGAGCTGCGGCTCACAGCCGATTGATTAATTGATCTTATGCTGTACATTTGGTTTATGCACTATGTGATGACCATCATAGCGGTGATCAAGCATGCGGATATGCGACTTTGGTAGAGATTTCGGCGCCATGGCGGCTATCGGCAGCGCTTTCTGAACCCTCGCTTTTTCCGGTCATGCCACTGATGTGGCTTCAGGATATGCTTTTTTATCGCACCTTGATGTTCATATGAAATAAATTTGTTCATATGATCGGAGCGGGGGTATGATATCGCCGTCGACTATGACGCCGTTGATCGAATGGGAGGTGAGCGATGGCTCAGAAATGGCGAGTGGCGCTGGGGTGTGACGAGGCGGCCTACGAGATGAAGCAGGTCATGATCGAGCACGTGCGGTCGCTGGGGCATGAGGTCGAGGACTTCGGTACGCATGATGCGCAGCCGGTGCTCTATCCGGATGTTGCCTTCGAAGTGGCGCAAGCCATTGCGGGAGGGCGTTGCGATCGTGGAGTCCTGATGTGTGGTACGGGGATCGGGGTGGCGATCTCGGCCAACAAGGTGGCGGGCATTCGTGCGGCCCAGGCGCACGATACCTACTCGGCCGAGCGTGCGCGCAAGAGCAATGACGCTCAGATAGTCACCATGGGGGCGCGGGTCATCGGCATCGAGCTGGCCAAGAGCATTGTTAGCGCCTTTCTCGCCAGCGACTTCTCCGGCGGGGGGTCCCAGGTCAAGGTGGACCGCATAGCGGCGTACGAGCGCGACCATTGCTGATCGTGCGAAGCAATTGATGCCGGGTGTCGAGTGGCTGCGCGACACGTCGAGCGCGGTGTTTCGTGCGTGTCTGCATGACTGTGGCCGCTCGGTGGTACAGGATGTCGGTGATCGAGCCATCTCTCAGACAATGAGCATATGATCTTGCATAGATCCTATTCTTGCGCCAATTTTGAGGCCAACCGAGGCTCGAGTTGGGCTTTTATCGAAATAACTTTAGTCGTAGGCTCCCGCCATCGTTGCTATATTATTCTTTATAGACAAATGTCTATTGTGCTTTGCCTAAAGTCTTATGGAATTTTTGAGATGAATGCATTGATGTTTATTGGCTGGCTAGGCTACAAACATATGACCAAATAACGATCATGTGTTTTGTGCACGGGAGATCTTCCATGAGTGAATCCACCGCAGCATCCATCCAGCCGGCTTCCAGTGGGGATATTCCCAAGACGATGAAAGCGGTGGTTGCTTATGCGCCCGGCGATTACCGCTATGAGGAAGTGCCGGTCCCCGAGATCGATGAGAAGGAAATTCTGATCAAGGTCGAGGGGTGCGGTATCTGTGCCGGTGATATCAAGTCCTATGATGGCGCACCCAGCTTCTGGGGCGACGAGACACAGCCGGCCTATATCAAGGCACCGATGATCCCGGGGCATGAGTTCATCGGCCGGGTGGTGAAGGTTGGCGCCCAGGTCGAAGGTTACGCCGTCGGCGATCGCGTGATTTCCGAGCAGATCGTGCCGTGCTGGCAGTGCCGCTTCTGCGGCCGGGGGCAGTACTGGATGTGCGAGAAGCACGACCTGTACGGCTTTCAGAACAACGTCAATGGCGGCATGGCCGAGTACATGAAGTTCACCAAGGAGGCGATCAACTATCACGTCCCCGAGGAGCTGCCGCTGGAGAAGGCGGTTCTGATCGAGCCCTACGCCTGCTCGCTGCATGCGGTGCAGCGCGCCAGGATCGAACTGGGCGATGTGGTGGTGCTCTCCGGTGCCGGCACGCTGGGGCTCGGCATGGTCGGTGCGGCCAAGAAAGCGGGCGCCGAGAAGCTGATCGTGCTCGACCTGTTCGACGAGCGCCTGGAGCTGGCCAGGAAGTTTGGCGCCGATCTGACCCTCAATCCCAAGCGCGACGACGTGGTTTCGATCATCAAGGAGATGACCGAGGGCTACGGCTGCGACGTCTACATCGAGGCGACCGGCCATCCCAAGTCGGTGGAGCAGGGGCTGGCGATGATCCGCAAGCTGGGCCGTTTCGTCGAGTTCAGCGTGTTCAAGGATCCGGTCAGCGTCGACTGGAGCATCATCTCCGACCGCAAGGAACTCGACGTGCTCGGCTCCCACCTCGGCCCGTACTGTTATCCGCTGGTCATCGAGGGGATCCGCAACGGTGACTTCCCGACCGAAGGGGTGGTGACTCACAAGCTGCCGCTGGAGAAATACGAGGAGGGCTTCGAGCTGATGAAGAGCGGATCGAAGTCACTGAAAATCGTGCTGATTCCGTGACGTGCCTGGCCGGCCGACTGGCGGTTTTTCGTCGGTTGGCGTAGACGAGAGAAGCAGAGGTTTCGCAGAAAAGGGCTGAAGTCATGAGTGCAACAGTTGCCAGTCGGCCAGCGGCGCCGAATAAGCTCAAGGGACGCCTCGTCATTGGTGCCTGCGTGGTCGCGTTGCTGGCCGTGATGGCCTGGGACACCACGGTGGTGAAGATCGGCTCGGAAGCGGCGCTCGAAGGCGGCTTTTCGGCCGCCACATACGGCGTCGAGCATTTCCCGGATATCCAGGCCAGCGTCGAGGAGCGTGCCGTCGAGGCAAGCGAACTGGCGTCTGCGGTACTCGACGACTCGACTGCGGCGGGGCAGAAGTACGGCGTTGGCGAAGGTTTCGGGCCGGTGGTGCCGGTCACGTTCACTGGCACTTTCGGCGAGGCCCGTTCAGGCATCTATCCGGTCACGGTGGACGGCGTACCCGACGACATCACGATTCGCGTACAGACCGGCCCGGCCATCAACGGCACCGATCTACGCGATGCCACCGGCGAGATCTCGTTTGGCGAGTTCACCAATCAGATCGAATACCAGAACGCGGGCGCGTCGATCAATGACGCCATGAAGCAGGCGGTGCTGGCGGATGTGGACACGGCCAACCTGAGCGGCAAGCGCGTCAGCGTGACCGGCGTGTTCAAGTTGATCAATCCCAAGAACTGGCTGGTGACGCCCGTCAGCCTGGAGGTGCAGTGATGGCTTCCCCTTCGGTTCGGCCGGCGCCTGCAAGCGAACCAGCCGATGACATCGTGCTCTCGGCGCGGGATGTCGCCAAGTCATTCGGTAGCGTGCATGCGCTCAAGACCGTCAATTTCGATGTCTATCGGGGGCAGGTGACCACGCTGTTCGGCGAGAACGGCGCCGGCAAATCGACGCTGATGAAAATTCTCTCCGGCGTGATGCAACCGACCTCCGGCGAGATCCTGCTGGAAGGCGATCCGGTGCGCTTTGCTTCGACCACCGATGCTCAACGCCTGGGGATCTCGATCATCCACCAGGAACTCAGCCTGGCGCCCAATCTCAGCGTTCGCGACAACATCTTCATGGGGCGCGAGTTGAAGGGGACGACCGGTATCGACTATGCCGAGGAGGCGCGTCAGACCCGGGCGTTGATGGCGGAGCTCGATGAGCCGATCGATCCGCTGACGCCGGTGGAGGACCTGCGCCTGGGGCAACAGCAGGTCGTCGAGATCGCCCGCGCGCTGTCGGTCGATTCGCGCATCCTGATCATGGACGAGCCGACGTCGGCACTGTCGGCGACCGAAGTCGAAGTGTTGTTCCGGGTGATTCGCGACCTCAAGAGCCGCGGGGTGTCGATCGTCTATATCTCCCACCATCTGGAGGAGGCGCTGCTCATCACCGATCACGCGGTGGTGCTGCGCGATGGCGTGATGACGGCCTACGCCAGGCGAGCGGATATCGATCTGGAGTGGATCGTGCGCAACATGGTCGGCGAGAACTTCGATCTCGGCTCGCCGCCCACCGGCCACGCCATGGGCGAGGTGGCGCTGTCGCTCGACGACGTCAGCGTCGCCGACACCGCCGTGCCGGAGCGCTCGGTCGTCGATCATCTGTCGCTGGAGGTTCGCGCCGGCGAGATCGTCTGCATCTACGGCCTGATGGGCGCCGGGCGCACCGAACTGCTCGAGTGCGTGGCCGGTCGCGTGCCGCTGAGCGGTGGGCGGGTGGTGCTGGAAGGCGAGGACGTCTCGCACCTGGGCATCGCCGAACGCATTGCCAAGGGGCTGGTGCTGGTACCCGAAGATCGCCAGCGCGACGGCCTGGTGCAGACCATGTCGGTGGGTGAGAACCTGTCGCTGGCCAGCATCAAGGCGTTTACCCGCTGGTTGCTGACCTCGGGCCAGCGTGAGCGCAGCGTGGTCGACGAGTCGATCGCCAGCGTCCATATCAAGACCGATGGTCCCCGAGCCGAGATCGGTTCGCTCTCCGGTGGCAACCAACAGAAGGTGGTCATCGGCAAGATGCTGGCGACCCACCCCCGGGTGGTGGTGCTCGACGAGCCGAGCCGTGGTATCGATATCGGGGCCAAGGCCGAAGTGTTCAAACTGCTGGCGGAAGGGGCTGCCAAGCAGGGGCTGGCGGTGATCTTCTCCACCTCCGAGGTCGGCGAATGCCTGAGCATCGCCCACCGAATCGTGGTGATGAGTCGCGGGCGCATCGCGGCCGAATTCGGCGCCGACGCCTCCAAGGAACAGATCATGGCGGCTTCCGGCGAAGCCGTGGTCGCTTAAAAGAACACGTTAGCGCTTTCTCTCGAAGGGAGTTTTGATTATGTCCAAGCACAGCCAAGCGCCAGCGCGTCGAGGGGGTGGCTTCGATCTGGGACGAATGCTGCTGGAAGGGCGCGCCTTCTTCGCCCTGATCGCGATCATCATCATCTTCTCGGCGTTGTCGCCGGTCTATTTCTCGACCAACAACTTCCTGACCATGTCGTCCCACGTGGCGATCTTCGGCCTGCTGTCGATCGGCATGCTGCTGGTGGTCCTGACCGGTGGTATCGATCTGTCGGTAGGCTCGACCCTGGGCCTGGCGGGGGTCGTGGCCGGCTTTCTGATGCAGGGCGTGACCTTCGACATGTTCGGCGTGACGCTCTATCCGCCGGTGTGGGTCGTGGTCATTCTCACCTGCGCGCTGGGCGCGTTCGTCGGTGCCATCAACGGCGTACTGATCGCCTACTTCAAGGTGCCGGCCTTCGTCGCCACCCTGGGGCTGCTCTATGTCGCCCGCGGCGTCGCGCTGCTGATGACCGACGGTCTGACCTACAACAATCTCGGCGGCAGCCCGGAACTGGGCAACACCGGCTTCGACTGGCTCGGCTTCAACCGGCTGTTCGGCGTGCCGGTGGGCGTGCTGATTCTGGCGGCGGTTGCAGTCGTCACCATTCTGACGTTGGCGCGTACGCCGTTCGGCCGCTGGGTTTACTCGACCGGGGGCAACGCGCGGGCGGCCGAGCTCTCCGGCGTGCCGGTCAAGCGAGTGCAGGTCTCGGTCTATGTGCTCTCCGGTATCTGCGCGGCGATCGCCGGGCTGGTGCTGTCGTCCCAGTTGACCTCCGCCGGCCCGACGGCCGGTACTACCTATGAGCTGACCGCCATCGCTGGCGTGGTCATCGGTGGCGCCGCGTTGACCGGCGGCCGCGGTAACGTGCGCGGCACCTTGCTCGGCGCTTTCGTGATCGGCTTCCTGTCCGACGGCCTCGTCATCATCGGCGTCTCTTCCTACTGGCAGACCGTGTTCACCGGTGCCGTGATTGTGCTGGCGGTCCTGCTCAACAGCATTCAGTACAGCGGGCGCAGGAAACGCGCGACCCAGTCGTCCGAGCCCGAATCGCCTGAACCCAAGGCGCCCGCTTCGCCCACTTCTCCATCCTCGAGCGACGACGCATCCCGCGAGACGCCCGGGGCGGAAAGTAGCGCCGGCAAGCCGGCAACGCAGCATTAACCCGTACGTGTCGATTGACACGGGTTAGAAACACAACCGCAAAAGAAGGGTGAATCCATCATGTTCAAGACAGGAAAACGCTTGCTGATCGCCGCCCTCGCCGTGAGCGCGCCGTTGCTCGCCGGCACTGCCATGGCGCAGGACAAGGGGCTGATCTCGATCATCGTCAACGATACCTCCAACCCTTACTGGTTCACGGAAGGCAAGGTAGCTCGCGAGACCGCCGAAGAGCTGGGTTACCAAGCCAACGTCAGTGCCCACAAGGGGGATACCAACGCCGAAAGCCGTCAGATCGACACCGCGATCACCAATCAGGCCAAGGCGATCATTCTCGATCCGGCCAATGCCGACGGTTCCATCGGGGCGGTGCGCAAGGCCGTCGACGCCGGTATCCCGGTCTTTCTGGTCAACGCCGAAATCAACGAACAGGGGCTGGCCAAGGCGCAGCTGGTGTCCAACAACGCGCAAGGCGCGGCAATGGGCGCGCAGCAGTGGGTCCAGACGGTCGGAGATTCAGCCAACTACGTCGAGCTGAAGGGCGCGCCTTCCGACAACAACGCCGCGACCCGCTCCAACGGCTATGAGACGGTGCTGAGCCAGTATCCCGATCTCAAGAAAGTCGGCGAAGATGTGGCCAATTGGGACCGCACCCAGGGCTTCAACAAGATGCAGAGCCTGCTGCAGGCCAATCCGAATATCCAAGGGGTGATCAGTGGCAACGACGAGATGGCGCTGGGTGCGATCGCTGCCCTCAAGGAAGCCGGCAGGCTGGACGACGTAGTTGTCGGTGGCTTCGACGGTTCGCCCGATGCGGTCGAGGCGGTCAAGTCCGGCGAGCTCGCCTATACCGTGCTGCAGCCGGTGGCAGTTTTCGCCGAGGATGCCGTACGCATGGCGGACCGATTCATCCGCACGGGTGAGACCGGGCTCGACAGTGAGAAGAAACTTTACGACTGTATCCTGATTACCCCCGACAACGTCGATCAGTACGTATCACCCTTTGTACTCGAGCAATAAGGGTAGCAGGACCGCGCGGGGAGCGGACTTCCCTTCGTACGAGAACGTCGCGAGCCAGGGTTCGCGGCGTTCCCTGTACGGGTGTGTCTGCCGAGCATGACGGCCTCACCAGATGCAATCTCTTCGGGGGCGGCACGGGCCAGCGCCTGCCGATTCGTCCCAAGGATCACCGAATGATTCGGCGAGCACGATCAACAGGAGGCAGCCATGTCACGTGGTTATCTGCTGGGGCTCGATGGCGGTTCGAGTTCCACCAAGGCGGTGATCTTCGATACCGACGGCAACGTCATGGGCATCGGGCGGGAAACGTCTCGGCTCGAGCATCCTCTGGCGCACTGGGTCGAACGTGACATGCATGCCGCCTGGGCTAGTGCCACTCAGGCGATACACGCTGCGTTGACGGCCGCCGACGTGGATGGTGGCGATATTCTGGCGATCGGCGTCACGGCCCACGGCGATGGGCTCTATCCACTCGATCGGAAGGGCGAACCGCTCGGCCATGCCATCACCTCACTCGATAGCCGCGCGGCGGGGATCGTCGAACGCTGGTCTCGGGAGGGCGTGCGCGACGAAGTGCTGGCACGCATCGGGCAGATGCCTTTCGCCTTTTCGCCGGTGGCCTTGCTGGCGTGGATGCAGGAACATCAACTCGAGCGATTTTCCGCGCTCGGCCACGTGCTGACCTGCAAGGACTGGCTGCGTTTCAAGCTGACCGGCGCGGTGGCCACCGACTTCACCGAGGCCAGCACCGGCTACACCGACGTGAACACGCAGCGCTACAGCCGTGAGGCGCTGTCGTTGCTGGGTATCGATAGCGTCTTCGAGACGCTGCCGGAGATCCGCATGCCCGACGAGATCGCAGGACATGTCTGCGAGACGGCGGCCCGCGCCACCGGCCTGAGAGCCGGCACTCCGGTGGCGACGGGGCTTCACGACGTCACGGCCAGCGTGGTGGGGGTGGGGAACGTCGAGTCGGATACGCTGACCATCGCGGCCGGCACCTTCAGTATCAACGAGGTCTTCTCCGACGCACCGAAGCCCGATCCGCGCTGGGCCACGCGCAATGGGCTGCGCCCCGGACAGTGGCTCAACATGGCGATTTCGCCGGCCTCATCGAGCAATCTCGAATGGTTTCACCGCCAGTGGGGCCGGCCGGGCGATGGCGGCGCCGGGGCCTTTCTCGCCGACATGGAATCGGCTCTGGACGCCGCGTTCAGGAGTCCGTCGCGATTGGTCTATCATCCGTTCCTTTATGGCTCGCCCTACGACGAACCTGCCAGCGCCGGGCTGTTCGGGCTGCAGGGCTGGCATGAACGTGGCCATGTGCTGCGCGCGATTCTCGAAGGGGTGGTGTTCAATCATCGCGTGCATGTCGATGCGTTGGCGTCGACCTTCACCATCGACCGCGTGCGCATCACCGGCGGCGGCAGTCACTCGCCGCGGCTGGCCCAGCTGTTCGCCGATTCGCTCGACCGACCGCTGGAGACCTCGCGAATTCAGGAGGCCGCCGCCTGGGGCGGCGCGATCTGTGCGGGCGTGGCCGCCGAGGTGTTTCCATCGATCGAGTCGGCCACCCGGCTTTGCGAGATCGACCACCGCTATACACCGGAGGCCCGTCGCCAGGCCGAGTGTCAACAGGCTTTCGAGCGCTATCAACGGCTGATCGAGGGGTTACGACCGCTATGGGCGGCGCTCGATGTCGGTGCGTCGCCTTCGCAGCCGCCCGACGCCCAATCCGAGTCCATGCCGCTAGCGGGGGCCGCACAATGACGGAACCCTTGGGTTCACCACCGCTGACTCGTCGGCAGACGCTGGAACGGTTGCGGGCCGATCCCTCGGTCTCGGTACTGATCATCGGTGCCGGTATCAATGGTGCCGGACTGTTTCGCGATTTGGCGTTGCAGGGCGTCGATACCCTGATCGTCGACAAGCAGGACTTCTGCGCCGGCGCCAGCGCCGCGCCGTCGCGCTTGATTCATGGCGGGCTCAAGTATCTGGAAACCGGTGAGTTTAGGTTGGTGGTACAGTCGACTCGCGAGCGCAATCTGCTGCTGCGCAATGCCCCGCACGTGGTGCATCCGCTGCGCACGGCGATGCCGACGCACAGCTGGTGGGGCGGCATCTGGCCGTCAATCCAGCGGTTCTTTCGGCGCCCGGCGAAGATCGACGACCGCGGCATCCTGATCAGTGAATTGGGGCTGACGCTCTACGACTTCTTTGGGCGGCATTTTCGCAGCATGCCTCGCCACTCGCTGGTGCTGGGGCGCAAGGTGCACCAGTCGCTGCCGGACATTCGACACGATGTGCGGGCGTTGCACACCTACTACGATGCGGCGATCAGTCAGGCCGAGCGGCTGGGATTCGAGCTGATCGATGATGGCTGCCGAACCCATCGCGAAGCGATGGCACTCAACCATGTCACCCTGACCGGTGCCGACGGCGGAGCGGTGAATTTCGAGGACGAGGAAGGGCACGCCTTCACGGTCCGCCCGCAGATCATCGTCAACGCCGGCGGCGCCTGGATCGACGAGATCAATCGTCAACTGGGGCGTGAAACCCGGCATATCGGCGGCACCAAGGGCGGGCATCTAATCGTCGATGCGCCGGTCATTCGGCGTCAGCTCGACGGCCGCATGATCTACTTCGGAACCCCGGATGGGCGCATCTGCCTGATCTATCCGTTCATGAACCACGTGCTGGTCGGCGCCACGGATATTCGCTGCACCGATCCGGATCAGGCCGTCTGCGACGATGCCGAGCGCGACTACATGCTCGAGACGGTACGCTACCTGTTCCCCGGGGTGACGGTCGGCCCCGCGCAGGTGCGCTACCGCTACAGCGGGGTGCGACCGCTGCCGCGCAGCGATGCTGCCGATCCGGGCCAGATCAGCCGCGATCATGCCATCGTCGAGGATCGCATCCACGAGTGGCCGGTACTGTCGCTGGTCGGCGGCAAATGGACCACTTTTCGGGGCTTTGCCGAGGAGGTGGCCGACGACGTGCTCGCGAGGCTCGGTCGTCGACGGGAGATCGATACCCACCGGCTGGCGATCGGCGGCGGTCGGGATTACCCCTGCGACGCGTTGGCGCGTGAGGCCTGGCTTGCTCGGGTGACTGCGATCTGCGGGGGCGATCGGCGGCGGGCTATCGCCCTGCTGGATCGCTACGGCACCCGCGGCGAGGCGGTGGCGCATCATTGTTCCCAGGATGCCACGAATGGCGAAGCGGGCCAGCGCCCGCTCGAATCCCTTGCCGACTACTGCGTGGGGGAAATCGACTTCGTCTGCCGCTTCGAGCGCGTCGAGCATCTGGCTGACGTGCTGTTCCGGCGTCTGCCGATCGCGCTCTCCGGGCAGCTCGATAGCGCGGTGATCGATGAGGTCGCCACGCTTTGCAGCGCGGCGTCGGGATGGTCGCTGGCGCGCCGGCGGTCAGAGATCGAGCAGGTTCGTGACGTCGCCATGCGCGGGCATGGCGTCTCGCTCGCGCCAATCGATGAGCATTCGCCGACTGCGACCCGGCAGATCACGTCATGACGACGGTCGATTCCTCCAGTGGGTTCGTGCCGACGGCTGCGATCGATGCGGGACGCACTTGAGCTGCATGGTGGCGTTCGATCACACGCTGCTGGCCCGGTCCAGTGGAATACGCGATCGAGGAGCGCCGGACCCGGGAGGACAAGTCCCACGCGGATGGTCATGCCGAAGTGGGTAAAACATAGGCAGCTAAGCGGGCAGCGTGTAAACTCTTGACCCCCGAGCCGGACTCCACCAGCTATGCTGGCTCATCGTGCGTCGTCCTTGCCGTTGTGGCGGTCGCGGCGCTGTTTTCCCCTTTTCTCCGAAGCATCGGAACGCCTACCAGAGAGGGTCGAGGACGCCATGAGCGAATACTCCCTGTTCACTTCCGAATCCGTATCCGAGGGTCACCCGGACAAGATCGCCGACCAGATCTCCGATGCGGTGCTGGACGCGATCATCGCCCGCGACAAGCAGGCGCGGGTGGCCTGCGAGACGCTGGTCAAGACCGGCGTGGCGATCGTCGCCGGCGAGATCACCACCAGCGCCTGGATCGATCTCGAGGAGCTGGTGCGCAAGGTGATCCTGAATATCGGCTACAGCTCCTCGGATGTCGGCTTCGACGGCGAGACTTGTGGCGTGCTCAACCTGATCGGCAAGCAGAGCGTCGACATCGCCCAGGGCGTCGACCGCTCGAAGCCCGAGGATCAGGGCGCCGGCGACCAGGGCCTGATGTTCGGCTACGCGACCAACGAGACCGCCTCCTACATGCCGGCGCCGATCCACTATGCGCATCGCCTGGTCGAGCGTCAGTCGGAGCTGCGCAAGAACGGCATGCTGCCATGGCTGCGCCCGGACGCCAAGAGCCAGGTGACCTTTCGCTATGACGACAACGGCAAGCCGCTGGCGGTGGAAGCGGTGGTGCTGTCGACCCAGCACGACCCGGAGATCGACCAGGACGACCTGCGCAAGATGGTCAAGCGCGAGATCATCGAGCAGGTGCTGCCCGCCGAGTGGCTGACTGCATCCACCAAGTATCACATCAATCCGACCGGCAAGTTCGTGATCGGCGGTCCGGTGGGCGACTGCGGGCTGACCGGGCGCAAGATCATCGTCGATACCTACGGCGGCATGGCGCGCCACGGTGGCGGCGCGTTCTCCGGCAAGGACCCGTCCAAGGTCGATCGCAGCGCCGCCTACGCCGGGCGCTACGTGGCCAAGAACATCGTCGCCGCGGGGCTCGCCGACAAGTGCGAGATCCAGCTCTCCTACGCCATCGGCGTAGCCGAGCCGACCTCGGTGTCGATCGATACCTTCGGTACCGGCAAGGTCAGCGATGCCAAGATCATCGAGATGGTCCGCGAGCATTTCGACCTGCGCCCCTACGCGATCACCCGCATGCTCGATCTGCAGCATCCGATGTATCAGTTGACCGCCGCCTACGGCCACTTCGGTCGCGAGCCGTTCGAAACGAGCTACACCTGGACCGACGTCAACGGCGAGGCGCAGACCGAGACCTTCACCGCCTTCCCGTGGGAGAAGGTCGACAAGGCCGAAGCCCTGCGCGGCGCTGCCGGGCTCTAGCGTACTGCCAGGCCAGTGCGACGCCCCGCCACAACGGCGGGGCGTCGTCGTTTGTGGCTTGCCGTCGAGCCTTCTACGCTGTTTGTGGGAACTGGATTTCGCTAATCAATGGATGAGGAACGTGAACATGGAAAACCGCAAACTTGCTTGGTTCGCCGCAATGGCACTGTCCGGTGTGCTGTTGGCTGGCTGTAGTGACGATGGCGAAGAACAGCAGCCCGGCGGTGGCGATGAATCGGCTACCAGTTCGGAAACCACCAGTGGTGGCACGTCCGGTTCGAGCAGCGGCTCGACCTCCGGTTCAACGACGGGTTCTGGCGGCGGTTCGGCAACCGCTACGGACGGGGGGGGCTCGTCAGGCTCCACTGCAACCGGCGACGCCTCCAGTGATCTGGGCATGAGCGAGGATCAGGCCAGCGGCGGTTCGTCGGACGCCACCAATGGCGACATGGCGGACGACCAAAGCGCTACCCAGGATGGCCAGAGCGGCCAGCAGCAGGACGAGGAGCAGCAATCTTCGCAGTAATCGCCGGCCATCGATGAATCGAGCGAAGCAGGCGGCCCACGTGGGCCGCCTTGTCGTCAGCGCGCAAGTCGATTGAAAAAGTGCTGCGCCTGTAGTGAACTGCCAGAACAGGGTCGTTGACCCCGGTCGCGTTGCCGCCGCTCGAGGGGCGCTGCAGCACACCGACGCCAAGCGTCGGTGTGCGAGGCTCGAGCGGCTTGCCGCAAGCAAGCAACGGCGCCCATTCCCTAGGAATGGAGTAAGACGACGATGACAGCCATGGCGAATGCCCAAGCCAACCTCGCCGAAGACTACCAGGTCGCCGATATCGCGCTGGCCGACTGGGGTCGGCGCGAGATCCGGATCGCCGAAACCGAAATGCCGGCGCTGATGAAGATCCGCGCCAAGTATCGAGACCAACAGCCGCTGGCCGGCGCGCGGATTGCCGGCTGCATTCACATGACCATTCAGACCGCGGTGCTGATCGAGACGCTGATCGAGCTCGGCGCCTCGGTACGCTGGTCCTCCTGCAATATCTTCTCGACCCAGGATCATGCCGCCGCGGCGATCGCCGCCGCGGGCATTCCGGTGTTCGCCTGGAAGGGCGAAAGCGAGGAGGAGTTCTGGTGGTGCATCGAACAGACCGTGGAAGGCCCCGGCGGCTGGACCCCGAACATGGTGCTCGACGACGGCGGCGATCTGACCGCGCTGCTGCACGACAAGCGCCCGGAGTTGCTCGACGCCATCCACGGCATTTCCGAGGAGACCACCACCGGCGTGCATCGCCTGCAGGAGATGCTGCGCGACCGGACCCTCAAGGTCCCGGCGATCAACGTCAACGACGCCGTCACCAAATCCAAGAACGACAACAAGTACGGCTGCCGTCACAGTCTCAACGACGCCATCAAGCGCGGCCTCGATCACCTGATGGCCGGCAAGCAGGCGCTGGTGGTCGGCTACGGCGACGTCGGCAAGGGCTCGGCGGCCTCGCTGCGTCAGGAGGGCATGATCGTCAAGATCAGCGAGATCGATCCGATCTGCGCCATGCAGGCGTGCATGGACGGCTACGAAGTCGTCTCACCCTATGTCGGCGGCGTCAACAACGGCGTCGATAGCATCGATCGCGAGCTGCTCGGCAGGATCGACCTGGTGGTGACCTGTACCGGCAACGTCGATGCCTGCGACGCGCCGATGCTCAAGGCGCTCAAGTCCGGCGCGGTGGTCTGCAACATCGGCCACTTCGACAGCGAGATCGACACCGCCTACATGCGTCGCCAATGGCACTGGGAGGAGGTCAAGCCGCAGGTCCACAAGGTCTATCGCGACAGCGACCCGGGCGACTTCGATCCGCAGAGTCGCGATTACCTGATCCTGCTCTCGGAGGGCCGGCTGGTGAACCTGGGCAACGCCACCGGTCATCCGTCGCGGATCATGGACGGCTCCTTCGCCAATCAGGTGCTGGCCCAGCTCCACCTGTTCGAGCGCAAGTTTGCCGATCTTGCCGACGACGACAAGGCCGGCGGCCTGAGCGTGACGGTGCTGCCCAAGCAGCTCGACGAAGAGGTCGCGCGCTACATGGTCGAAGGCTTCGGCGGGGTCGTCACGCGGATGACCCCGGAGCAGGCCGAGTACACCGGCGTGCCCGCCGAGGGGCCCTACAAGCCGGACGAGTATCGTTACTGAGACCGCTTTACAGGTTAGCCGACAACGCCGCCCGCAGGCGGCGTTGTCGCGTCGGAGCGTGATCCGCGGACAATCCGTCGCAAGCAGGCCAGGGAGGGCCTCATGCTCGATCTCGTCGCCATCATCATCACCCTGACCGCCTTGCTGGCGTGGTTCAACCACCGCTTTCTCGGCCTACCGCTGGCGATCGGCGTGATGGTCATCGCCCTGCTGCTGTCGGGCGTCATGCACGGGCTCACCGCGCTGGGCTGGACGGCACTCGAAGGCCAGGCCGAGGCCTGGCTCAACCAGATCGATTTCAATGCGCTGCTGATGGACGGCTTGCTTTCGCTGATTCTGTTCGCCGGGGCATTGCACGTCGATCTCGATCGGCTGCGCCGCTTTCGCTGGTCGGTCGGCTTCCTTGCCACGGCGGGGGTGGTGATCTCGACACTGGCGGTCGGCAGTGCCACCTATGCGCTGATTACGCTGTTTGGCTTCAATGTCTCCTGGCTGTACTGCCTGACCTTCGGCGCGCTGATCTCGCCGACCGACCCGATCGCCGTGCTGGGCATCCTGCGTAACGCCGGGGCGCCCAAGGACCTGGAGCTGCGCATCGTCGGCGAATCGCTGTTCAACGACGGCGTCGCGGTGGTGGTGTTCACGCTGTTGTTGGGCGCGGCGAGCGGCCAGGAAGCGCTCACGCTCTCGAACGCCAGCATGCTGTTCCTGCAGGAGGCCGGCGGCGGCATCCTGCTGGGGCTGGTCGTCGGCGGGTTGGCGTATGGCCTGATGCGCAGCATCGACGCCTATCGTATCGAAGTGCTGATCTCGCTGGCGGTGGTGCTGGGCGGCTACGCTCTGGCTCTGCGGCTGCAGTTCTCGGGGCCGCTGGCGATGGTCGCGGCCGGCCTGCTGATCGGCAACAAGGCTCGTGAAAGCGCAATATCGGATACCACGCGGCAATATCTCGACGCCTTCTGGGAGCTGATCGACGAGATTGTCAATACGCTGCTGTTCGTGCTGATCGGCCTCGAGGTGCTGCTGATTCCCTTCGAGGCCGGCTATTTCTGGGTCGGCCTGGGCGTGCTGATAGTGCTGCTCGCGGTGCGCCTGGTGACCATCGGCGTGCCGGTCATGCTGCTGCGCGAGCGGTTGGGATTTCGCCGCGGGGCGGTGCGTATCCTCACCTGGGGCGGCCTGCGCGGCGGCATCTCGGTGGCCCTGGCGTTGTCGCTGCCCGATGGCGAGAATCGCGATGTGTTGCTCACCGTGACCTATCTGATCGTGATGTTCTCGATCCTCGTCCAGGGGCTGTCGATCGGTCGTGTCGTCAAGCGCCTGTTGAGCGAGACATGAGGCAAGCATCGCGGCTGAGATCAAGGGCGCGGTGAGTAGGCTTGCCTATGTGCAGGGTAGAGGTTCTATACTGAAGATAATTCATTGAAATGCGCTGGATCGCCCGAATCTTAGCTGGATTTTCCGAGCCTTAAGAGTTCGGCACAGGATCACGATCATGCGCTGATGTCAGGGACGAGGGGTTAGCATGGAGCTGCTGAGATTGCTGGTGGTACTGCTGGTTGCACTAGGCGTCGGTCTGGCGCTGCAGTGGCCGGCGCTACGCCGTCAGCCACTGCCGGGCTACTCCCAACGCGCGCCATTCCTGGGCGGCGGCACCCCGGATAGCCACGCCTGGAACCGTTATCACATCCGCTATTACCCGATGACCCTGCTGCTGATCGCCTTCGAGATGGAGATGATGTTCATGTACCCCTGGGCGGTGGTGTTCGTCGAGGAGGGGCTGGTGGCGGTGATGGAGATGGGCATGTTCCTGGCCATCCTGTCGGTGGGTATCGTCTACGCCTGGCGCGAGGGGGTGTTCAAGTGGCAGTGAACTGGCTGGCACGACTCGCGGCCCGTGCGCCGGTCCCGGTCTATCCGCTGCTGGGGATCGGCGGCGAGCGGGCGCTGTATCAACTGGCGCTGGCCGAGCGCGTCACGCGAGTCGATTCGCCGCGTCATGCCAGCGTGCTGCTGGTCGCCGGCCACGTGCCGGCGCACCACCACGAAGCGCTCAAGCGCGTCCACGACCAATTGCCGCGACCGTTCGCCACGCTGTGGTTTCGCAGCCAGGCGTTGCCGGGATTGGAGAGCGCCCGGCGCCTCGACGACCCCGCGAGACTGCCCGACGAACTGGTCGCCCTGCACCACGAGTTGCAGAGTGGTCAGCGCGGCAGCTCGCCGCGGCTGCTGCCCGATGAACCGCCCAACCCCTGGGAAGGGCTGGGCGATGACGGTCACGGCGGCGAGGGCATGATGGGCGGTACGCCCTATGGCCGGCCGATGGCGATGAACATGCAGGACGATATCCGCGACGGCCTGACACTCGACTCGCTGACCTTCCGATTGGGTCCGTTCTACCCGCTGCTGCCGCCCGGCCTGGCTGCGGAGATCACCTTGCAGGGCGACGTGATCCAGACCTGGACGAGCCAGTCGCCTGGCTATCCCCGGACTCTCGATGCAGTCTTCCAGCGGGCCCGCGAGCAACCGGTGGCGATCGCCGAGCTCGAGCTGGCGCGTGCCCGGCACCACCTCCGTCATCTCTATCAGGCGCTGCGTCTGGCCGGCCTCGAGGGGCTCGGCCTGAAGGCGCTGCGTCTGGCCCGTGAACTGACCCCGGCGAGCCGCCTGGACGGCCTGCGCCGGCAATTGCTGCGCTCGGGATTCTTCCGTCTGGCGGCGCTCGACGGCGGCGTGGTGGACGCCGAGACGGCACGTTGTCTCGGCGGTCCGACGGCCCGCGCCGCGGGCATCGACGCCGACCGGCGCCGCGACGATGCGCATTATCGGCGGCTCGGCTTTCGCCCGGTGCTGGGCCGGGATGGCGATACCCGGGCGCGCTGGCATCAGACGCTCGCCGAGATCGAGCAGTCGCTGGCGCTGGCCGGGCGCGCCGTCGCTGAAGGCGATTTGACCACCGCCGCCCCCGGCAACGCCGAGCCCCCGGGCGGCCCATGGCGCGAGCGGTCCGCGCAGGACGCCGCTGGCTGTCTCGAAGCGCTGCTGCCCGGCATGGAGTGGGACGGCGCGCTGGCGACGATCGCCAGCCTCGAGCTTGCCGAGGCCAGCGCCTCGCCACCACTCGGCGAGGCAAGTGCGGAGGGTCCGGAATGACGGCATGGGCAGCGTTGTTACTGACCTTCCTGGTCTTGGCGGTGGGTGGCTACGCGGTGGCTCTCGTCGACCGGCTGATCGCCGCGGCCTGCGGCTGGCCCCGCCAGGGCAACGCCTGGCTGGCCCCGCTGGCGCGCGGTGCCTGGCTGTATCGTCAGCACGCCAACGTCACCGAGGCGCCCGATCGGCGCGCCTGGCGGCTGGCCCCGGCGCTCTACCTGGCGCTGGCCGCCTTGGGTCTGGCGCTGGTGCCCTGGTCGCCGACCCTGATCGCCGCGGACCTGGCCACCGGCGTGGTGCTGTGGGGCAGTTTCGAGTCCTTGGCCACGGTGGTGATCTTCCTGCACGGCTGGTCGGCCAACGCGCCGCTGGCGCTGATCGGCGGCTATCGCTACGTGGCGCTAGGACTTTCCTACATCCTGATCAGCATGTTCGTGCTGATCGGTGTGGTGCTGCCCGCCGAGTCGTTGCGGTTCGCCCAGGTGGTGGCCGCGCAGGACGAGCTGTGGAATGTGGTGCGCCAGCCGCTGGGTCTGCCGCTGTTGCTGATCGTCGGGCTGGGGCTGACCTTCTGGGGGCCGCTTAACCTGGCCGACTCGACGGACCTGGCCGGAGGCACCGCCAGCGAGGTCTCGGGGCCGCCGCGGCTGGCCTGGGAGATCGCCCGGGTGGCGATGCTGGTGGCCTTCAGCGGCATCGCGGCAACTGCCTTCCTGGGCGGCTGGCTGGGGCCGTGGCTGCCCGGGCCGCTGTGGCTGGCGCTCAAGATGCTGGCGGTGCTGCTGGCGCTTGTGTGGCTGGGCCGGGTATTGCCGCGGCTGGCGCCGGAGCGCTGCGTCACCTTGATGTGGGTGGTATTGCTGCCGCTGTCGTTCGTGGACCTGATCTGGGCTGGACTGGAGGCGTTGTAATGCAAACGAGCCTGCTCGCCGATGTGATCTTCTGGGTGCTGGCCGCGCTTGCCGTGGTCAGCGGCTGGCGGGTGTTTTGCACCGATTCGATGGTTCGCGCGTCGTTCTTCCTGCTCGCCTCGTTCATCGCCGTGGGTGCGATCATGCTGTTGCTGGCGGCGGTTTACCTGGGGGTGGCAGTGTTCTTCATGATGGCCGTCGAGATGATGATCATGGCGCTGTTCATGGTGATGTTCATGATGAACCCGGCGGGGCTCAACCCGATGATGATGGTTCATCAGCATCGCCTGTCGATCGTCGCGGGCGGCCTGGCCTTTGCGGTGCTGGGGGCGCTGGCGCTGTTCGTCGAGTTTCCCGACCGGTCGCTGCCGGCGGGGCTCGACCCGGTGGCCTCGCTGGGCCGCGAGTTGCTCGGCGATTCGATGCTGGTGTTCGAGTCGGCGGGCATCGTGCTGCTGACGACGATGATCGGCGTGGTGGTGCTGTCGAGCCATCATGGACGCTTCGGCGCTGCCAACCAGGGTTCGTTGCCGCCGGGGCTCGAGCCGGGCGGCGAGCCGGCCGGCCCGCAGCAGGACTCGGGGGAAACGGCGGGGCACCAGCACTGCCATTAGTATTTTAGTATTCGCGAGCAACCGACACAGGGAGACGTGGAATGACCTTGGTTAGCCTCTTGCTGGTAGCCGCCGCGCTGATCGGCATCGGCCTGTACGGCGCGCTGTCGCAGCAGTCGTTCGTGATGCTGATGATGGGCCTGGAGCTGATGCTCAATGGGGTGATGCTCGCCGCGGTGGCGTTCTGGGCGCTGAGCGCTGCCGGCGTCCCGGAGGGTCAGTTACTGACGATCGTCGTCATGGCGGTAATGGCGATCGAGATGGCCATAGGCTTCGCCCTGGTGGTGGCGGTGTTCCGCACCAATCAGGCCGACATGACCGAAGCGCTCGGCGAGCTCAAGCACTGATGTTGTGGTCGCTGGGAGGATTGCCGATAGGTGCGGCGGCGCTGCTTTATCTGAGTGGCGCGCGGCTGGGGCGCGGCGCGCTGACATCCGCGGCGGCGCTGACCATGCTGGCCACGCTGGGGCTGGCGGCGCTCGCCCTGGCCGGCGACTGGGGCGAGACGAGCTATCGCTGGAGCGAGGCGCTGATGCTGACCCTGGCGCCGTCGCGCGCCGCGGCGGTGTTCACCCTGGCGGTACCGCTGATTGCATTGCCGATCATCGTCTACGCGGGTTGCCACGAGCTTCCGCCGGGTAAGGCCGGCCGTGACGGTACCCGGCTGATGACGCTGATCATTGCCTTCGTCGGCACCATGCAATGGCTGGTACTGGCTGATGATCTGCTGACGCTGCTGATCGCCTGGGAGCTGATCGGTGCCTGTTCGTGGGCGCTGATCGGTCACCGCTGGGGCGAGGCGGGAGTGACTCGCAAGGCGCTGACGGCCTTCGTGACCACGCGCTTCGGCGATCTGGGACTGTACCTGGCCGCCATGGCGGTGTTCGCCGGCAGCGGCGGCTTCGGCTACGCGGACCTTGCCACGCTCGACGGTCCGCTGCTGAACGTTGCGGTGGCGGGGATCGTGCTGGCAGCGGCCGCCAAGTCGGCGCAGCTGCCGTTTTCGGCCTGGCTGTTCGCCGCCATGGCCGGGCCGGTGCCGGTTTCGGCGCTGCTGCACGCAGCGACCCTGTTGGCCGCCGGTACCTTCCTGCTGGCGCGTTTGCAGCCGACCCTCGACGGCGTGGCCTGGTTCGCTCCGCTGGTCGTTGCGATCGGTCTGGCCACCGCGCTGGCGGGCGCCGTGACGGCGATGCATCAGGGCCATGCCAAGAAGCTGCTGGCGGCCTCGACCTCGTCGCAGTACGGGCTGATGTGGCTGGCGATCGGTGCCGGCTTTCCGGCGGTCGCGCTGGTGCACTTCGTCGCCCATGCCTTCATGAAAGCCGGGTTGTTTCTGTCCGCCGGGCTCGCCGCCAAGGAGTCCGGCGGCTATGCGTTGGCCGACATGCGCCTTGGCCGCCGGCTGCCGGGCGTCGCCGCGACCACGCTGATCCTGAGTCTGGCGCTGGCCGGGATGATTCCGCTGGGCTCGGCCTGGAGCAAGGAGCAGATCGCCTCGGCGGCGGGTCAGCAAGCGCTCTGGCTGGCTCTGGCGGTGGCCCTGGTCGGCGGGCTGGGCGCGCTCTACGCGACCCGTTTCCAGCGCCTGGCCTATGGCCGTGCCGATCGCCGGACACGCGATCGCCTGCCGTCGTCGACGTCTCCCACCCGCGGCGAGCTCGCCGCGTTGCACAGCCTGGCGATCGGCACGCTGTTGCTGTCGGTATTGTGGTGGCCGCCGGCGCGCCAGGTCGTTGCCGGCTGGCTGGCGACCCAGTGGCCGCCCAGCCACACGTGGTTGCTGCTGGTGTCGCTGGCGCTGGTGCTGGCAGGGATCGCCGCCGGCTGGTGGATGACTCGCCCCGGCCATCGGGTCGAGCCGGCCACGGCCGGCCAGGCGGTCATCGCCGAGTGGTTCGGCCTGAGCGCGCTGCTCGAGCGCGTGGCGGTCGCGGTGGCCGCGCTCGCCCGACACCTGGCGCGCTTCGATGACGCCGGGGTCGATGCCGGCCTGCACGCTTCGGCGCGTGTCGCCGAGGGCCTGGCACGGCTCAATGCGCAGCGTGGCGAGGCGTTCGCCGACGGCCTGCCCGGCGGCCTGGGCCGGTTGACCGACTGGGGCGGCGCGTGGGCGCGCCGTGCCCAGAGCGGCCAGACCCACCACTACTACAGCACCATCGTCATCGGTGTCGTGCTGATCCTGAGCTTGCTGGTGATAGGAGGCCTGCTGTGATCCTGACCCTCGCCCTGGCCGTGCCCTTGTTGGGGGCGCTCGCGTTGGCCGGTTACCCGCGCTGGAGTGCCGCCCAGGCGCGGCGCATCGCCATGGGCGCCGCCGGCGCCTCGCTCGCGGCGCTGATCGTCGCCTGGCTGGGCTTTGACCCGCGGGGGCCGCAGTTCCAGTACGTCGTCGAGCTGCCCTGGGTGCCGTCGCTGGGGGTGGCCTACCGGCTCGGGGTCGACGGCATCGCGCTGGCGGTGGCAACCATGAGCGCGCTGCTGTTCAGCGCGGCGGCGATCTACCCCGTCGATACCCGCGGCGAGCCGAGGAGCTACTATGCCTGGCTGCTGTTCATGCAGGGCGTGTCGCTGGGGGTGTTCCTGACCCTCGACCTGCTGCTGTTCTACGTGTTCTTCGATCTCAGCCTGGTGGGGATGTTTTTCCTGATCGGCCGCTGGGGGCATGGCCAGCCGCAGCTCTCGGCGCTCAAGTTCTTCCTCTACACCTTCGCCGGGTCGCTCTTGCTGCTGCTGGCAATCATCGGCCTGTATCTCTCGCTCGAGCCGCGCAGCTTCGACATGCGCCAGCTGATCGAGCAGCAGCCGTTGGCCGGCGGCGGGCTCTACGCCGGATTGGTATTTCTGGCGCTGATGCTGGGCCTGGCGATCAAGACCCCGCTGGTGCCGCTGCACACCTGGCTGCCGCAGGCCCATGTTGACGCCCCGGGGCCGGTCTCGGCGATTCTCGCCGGGGTGCTGCTCAAGATGGGCGTCTACGGCATGATCCGCTTGCCGCTGGCGATGATGGCCGAGACCTTCGCTCGCTACGCGCCCTGGATCGGGGCGCTGGCGCTGCTGTCGATCCTCTACGGAGCGCTGGTGGCGCTGGGCCAGCAAGACCTCAAGCGGCGCATCGCCTACACCTCGATCAACCACATGGGCTATAGCGTGCTGGGCATTGCCGCGGCGGCCGCCTGGGTGGGCGAGCCGGCCGCGCGGCAGCTGGCGTTGGCCGGGGCTTCGCTGCAGATGGTCGTGCATGGGTTGATCACCGGCTCGCTGTTCTTGATCAGCGGCTCGTTGTGGCAACGTACCGGCGACTACCAACTGGCGCACTACGGCGGGCTGGCGTATCAGGCGCCGCTGCTCACCGGCTTCACAGTGCTGGCGGCCTTCGCCAGCCTGGGCATGCCGGGGCTGGCCGGGTTCGTCGCCGAGATCCAGGTGTTCGCCGGCACCTTGGCCGTGTATCCCTGGCTGGCGGTACTGGCGATCGTCGGCATCCTGATCACCGCAGCGCTGTACCTGGACATGCTGCGGCGGCTGTTTTTCGGCCACCTGCCGGCCTCACTGGCCAGCTTCAGCGACCTGGGTCGTGCCGAGTGGCTGGTGCTGGGCGTGCTGTCGCTGGGCATCGTGGCGATCGGCGTCTACCCGAGCTTCGTGCTTGAGCTGCTCGAGGCGGCCTCGGCTGCACTGGTCGGGGGGCGCTGATGTCGGTCGGCGATCTGATTCCCGAGCTCATCTTACTGCTGGCGGCGGTAGCGATCATGCTGTTTGCGTCCTTCGCCGCGCAGCGTCATCAAGCCTGGGCCGCCGGGCTGGCGCTGGTCGCGCTGGCGGCGGCGGGCGTGGCCAGCGTGGCGCAGTGGGGGCAGGCGCCGCAGTTGAGCTTCGCCGGCGTGTGGGCGCTGGATCGCCCGGCGATCGTCGCGAAGCTGCTGATCCTGGTCAGCGGGGCGGTGTGCGTCGGGCTGTCGCCGGATTGGCTGCGCGGCGATCGGCGTCACGGCGAATATTACGCGCTGTGCCTGTTCATGCTGCTCGGTGCGCTGATGATGGCCGCGGCCCACGACACCATGGAACTGGTGGTCGGGGTGCTGCTGACCTCGGTGGCCAGCTATCCGCTGGCGGCCTTTCACCGCGGCTGGGCGCCGGCCCTCGAGGCGGCGATGAAGTACTATCTGATCGGCGCGCTGGCCAACGCGCTGTTGGTACTCGGCGTGGTGCTGCTGTTCGGGCTGGTCGGTGACACTGGCTATGCGGCCACCGCGGCGGCGCTGGCGGCCGGGGTCGATCCTTGGGGGCTGGTGTTGGCAGTGGCCTGCATGGTCATCGGCCTGAGCTTCAAGCTGGCGGCGTTTCCCGGTCACGCCTGGTTGCCGGATGTCGCCCAGGCCGCCCCGGCGCCGGCGGCGGCGCTGCTGACAGTGGTCCCCAAGATTGGCGCGGCGCTGGCGCTGGCGCGCTTCGTCGCGCTGCTGCCCGATGCCGTGGCCTGGCCGGCGATCGTCGCGCTGATCGCCGCCGCGACCATGACGCTGGGCAACCTGGCGGCGCTGCGCCAGCGCGATCTGCGCCGGCTGCTCGGCTGGTCGTCGGTGTCGCAGTCCGGCTATGCATTGATGGCGATCGTGGTGCTCGACGCCGCGCCGCGTGCCCTACCGGCGCTGCTGGCGTTTCTTGTTGCTTATTCATTGGCCAATCTGGCCGCCTTCGCGGTGGTCACCCATTGGCGCGGACGCACCGCGCTCGACGACTGCCGCGGGCTCGCTCACAGCCGGCCGCTGGCCAGTGCGGTGTTGATCGTCGCGCTGCTGTCGCTGGTGGGGATTCCGCCGTTGGTGGGCTTCGTCGGCAAGCTGTTGCTGTTCGAGGTGACGATCGATGGCGGCTATACCTGGCTGGCCGTGCTCGCTGTGATCAATACCGTGATATCGCTCTATTACTACCTGCGCGTCGCCGCCACGCTGCTGTTCCACTCGCCCTCGGGCGAGATCGCCGTGCTGGGCCGGGCGTCCGGCTGGACGCTGGCGATGACGGCGGCGCTGCTGGTCGTCGTCAGCGTCGCGGTCCAGGCCCTGCTGGCGCCGTTGATGGGGATCGCCTTCGTGGCTTAGCAGCCTGTCGGACTTGACGCTGACCTACTGCGATCGGCCCACGCCATCGGTCCGTTTCGTTACATAGCGCGCTATTCGCCAATCGATCGATCAATTTGACTCGAAACCCGTGCTTCGCATGACGATCGGCCAAACCCGACAGACTGCTAGCACTGCTGGTGAAATGGGGTATGTTGGGAGCCTATGTTTTGTTATCGGCCGCTCATGATTCACGATAATTCCCCCGACTCCGGGCTTTCTTCCTTCAGCCTCTGAGGTGCGCATCCGGGCCGTCCCGTCGGGAGTGCCGATTGTCGCGGCGCTGATCGGGTCATTCTGTCGGGTCTTCACGCAGGTGCTGAGTGTCAGGTTGCCGTCCGGCATCTGGTGATGATCGCTCAATAACAACATCGGCCTCAAGACAAGGAGCACGCATGCGAATTACCGACATCAAGGAAGCGCGGGTCTCGATCGCCTCCGATATCGCCAATGCCTACATTTCCTTCGCCAGGATGGATGTCTCGATCCTGGCGATCTACACCGACGCCAAGGTCGACGGCCGGCAGGTGGTGGGATACGGCTTCAACTCGAACGGGCGCTATGCCCAGAGCGGCCTGCTGCGTGAGCGCTTTTTGCCCCGCCTCGAGGAAGCCGATCCCGCCTCGCTGCTGGACGACAGCAGCCGCAACCTCGATCCGTTCAAGGTCTGGGCGACGGTGATGGCCAACGAGAAGCCGGGGGGCCATGGCGAGCGCTCGGTGGCGGTGGGGATCATCGACATGGCGATCTGGGACATCGTGGCCAAGGTCGAGAACCAGCCGTTGGCGCAGCTACTGGCCGGGCGCTTCGGCGACGGCGAGGCGGATCGTCGCGTTTCGGTCTATGCCGCCGGCGGCTACTACCATCCCGGCAAGGAGATTCGCGGCCTTCAGGAGGAGATGCGCGACTACCTGGACATGGGCTACCTGGCCACCAAGATGAAGATCGGCGGGGTACCGCTGGACGAGGACCTGCCCCGGGTCGAGGCGGCACTCGAGGTGGTGGGCGAGGCGTCGCGCCTGGCGGTGGACGCCAACGGACGTTTCGACCTTAAGACCACGCTGGGCTTCGCCGATGGCCTGGCCCCCTACGGGGTGCGCTGGTACGAGGAGGCCGGCGATCCGCTCGATTATGCCCTGCAGCGCCAGCTGTGCGAGCACTATGCCGGCCCGACCGCCACGGGCGAGAACCTGTTCTCCCACCAGGACGTGCGCAACCTGTTGCGTCATGGCGGCATGCGCCCCGATCGCGACATCCTGCAGATGGACCCGGTGCTTTCCTACGGGCTGGTCGAATACCTGCGGATGCTCGACGAACTGCGTATCCGCGGCTGGTCGACCCGCCAGTGCATTCCCCACGGGGGGCACCAGTTCGCCTTGAATATCGCCGCGGGCCTCAGGCTGGGCGGCAACGAGTCCTACCCGCGCGTCTTCGCGCCCTTCGGCGGCTTTGCCGATTCCACGCCGGTCGAGGACGGGCTCGTCGCCCTTCCAGACCGGCCGGGTATCGGCTTCGAAGACAAGGCCGAACTCATGAAAGTCTTCAATGCCCATCTTTGAGCGGGGCCCAATGACAAAGAATATCCAGCATGTGTCAGCACAAGATCGGCGTGATTCCCGGCGACCGTATCGGTATCGAGGTCATCGAGACGGGCAGGTAGGTGCTGCAGGCCCTGGCGGCCGCCTCTATTCCAGCCCGACCAGCACCAGCAGCGCGCCGAGGTAGGGCGGGATCAGCAGCGGCGCCGCCAGGGTCGTCAGCAGTACCGCGATGGCGCCTTTCTCGGGGCGAATGTTGAGCTCCATGGCGACCACCACCACGTTGGACGCCATCGGCACCACGCCGAGCAATAGCAGTGCCGTGGCGAGGGTGGCGTCGATGCCCACGCTGGCCTGAAGCAGTGCCACCGCGGCGACGCTGAGCAGCGGCCAGACGATATAGCGCAACGTCACGCAGGCGGCGATGAAGCGCGTATCGAATTCGCGCAGGGTCACTCGGCCGAGCGTCATGCCGATGATCATCATGCCCAGCACGGTGTAGCAGTACTTGAAGTAGTCGAGCCCGTCGAGCAGCGCCCCGGGCAGCGGTACATCGATCCTGCTGACCAGCAGCGCGGCGAGAAACGCATAGATCAACGGCAGCCGGGCGATGCGCGACAGGCTATGGCGCACCGAGAAGCGCCCACGGGCGCTCAGGTAGAAACCCACGGTGAACTCGAACAGGTTGATTCCCAGCAGGCAGAACAGGTACTGGGTCACCCCCTCCGGGGGCAGCAGCACCATCGCGATCGGCAGGCCGAAGTAGCCGGTATTGCCGGTGCCCGAGGAGAACGCCAGCAAGGCGCTCTCCTCGGCGGCAAAGAACGGCCGGGCCAGCCGCGCGACCAGCAGGGCGATGGCGCTCGATAGCAGGAACAGCGCGGCGCTGAGCAACAGGTCGTCGGCACCGGGATCGCCGAGCACCAGGGCACGAAAGAAGGTCAGCGGGGCGATGACGTAGACCAGCAGGGTGGCGATGGGGCGCGGATCGAGTGCCAGCCGGCGGGCGCACAGCCAGCCCAGAGCGACGAACGCCAGCAGCATCCATAGCGGTTGGTAGAGATCGGCGTAAGACATCGATGATTCCGCGGCAAAAGCGCCATCATGCCTGCTCGCCGCGCCGATTGGCAGCGCGCTGAACCGTCGCCCGAGCGCTTGCGCGCAAAAAGCAGCAACATGACTGCCATTGAAGTTGCGGCGCGAAACTTTCATTGGTCCGCTTCCGGCTTGGCGGGCACAATGCATTGCATCGAGTGGCCGCGCAGAGCGGCCCGCCATGCCATTACGCCGCCAGCGCTGGACAAGGGTTGACAATGAGCACACGTGAGTATCCGCTGGGCATCAGCTTCGAATTCTTTCCCCCCAACACCGACGCCGGCCGGGAAAAACTCTTGCTGGCCCGCGATGCCCTGGCCGAGCGCCGACCGCGCTTCTTCTCGGTGACCTATGGCGCCGGTGGCTCGACTCAGGCGCGTACCCACAACACGGTCAGGCAGGTCCGTGAATGCGGCATCACCACCGCGCCGCACCTGTCATGCATCGGCAGCGAGAAGGCGCAGATGCGCGAGTTGCTGAACCACTATCGTGACGACGGCATCGACAGTCTGGTGGCGTTGCGCGGCGACCTGCCGTCGGGCATGGGCGGCATCGGCGAGTTGCGCTATGCCAACGAGCTGGTCGAATTCATCCGCGCCGAGACCGGCGATCATTTCGAGATCGCCGTGGCTGCCTATCCCGAGGCGCATCCCCAGGCGCCGAGCTTCGAACACGACCTGCAGAATTTCGTGCGCAAGGTGCAGGCCGGCGCCGACCTGGCGATCAGCCAGTACTTCTTCAGCGCCGACGCGTACTTCCATTTCGTCGAGCGGGCCCGCGCGCTGGGCGTCGAGGCGCCGATCGTGCCCGGCATCATGCCGATCACCAACTACACCAAGCTGGCGCGTTTCTCGGATGCCTGCGGCGCCGACATTCCGCGCTGGATACGCAAGCAGCTCGAAGCCTACGGCGACGACAGCGAGAGCATCCGGGCGTTCGGCGAGGAGGTGGTGTCGAAGCTGTGTCAGCGTCTGCTCGATGGCGGTGCGCCGGGATTGCATTTCTACACCCTCAACCAGTCGGCGGCGAGCTTGCGCATTCTCGACAATCTGGCCTGATCGGCTCGCGCCCTCGGTGAGGAACACCAGCAAAAAGCCCTACCGCATGCGGTAGGGCTTTTTTGAAGTTCGCCTCTTGTGCAATGGGTCCAGGAGGCGTCATCGATCCTTCAGGCGATCGCTCAGGCCTTGGCCGCCTGGTAGAGCTCGTTGGCATACTCCCAGTTGACCACACGCCACCAGTTGTCGACGTAGTCGGGGCGCTTGTTCAGGTAGGTCAGATAGTAGGCATGCTCCCAGACGTCCAGGCCCAGTACCGGTTTGCCCTGGACACTGGCGACATTCATCAGGGTGTTGTCCTGGTTGGCGGTCGAGGTGATTTCCAGCTCGCCGTCGGGCTTGACCACCAGCCAGGCCCAGCCGGAACCGAACTGGCCGGTCGCGGCGCCCAGGAAGGCCTTCTTGAACTCGTCCAGCGAGCCGTACTTGGCGTTGATCGCTTCACCCAGCGCACCCTGCGGCTCGCCACCGCCGTTCGGCGACATCATCTTCCAGAACAGCGTGTGGTTGTAGAAACCGCCGGCATTGTTGCGCACCACCGGCTTGTGCTGGGAGATGTTGGCGAAGATCTGCTCGAGGGACTGGTTTTCCAGTTCGGTCCCCGAGATCGCATCGACGAACTTGTCGAAATAGGTCTTGTGGTGCTTGGTGTGGTGAACCCGCATGGTGGTTTCGTCGATGACCGGTTCCAGCGCGTCGTAGGCGTAGGGCAAGTCGGGAAACTCGTGTTGCATGATGCATCTCCTCCACTGTCGTTGCTTGATGGCGCATCCTGGCACCTTGGCTCGGATAATGCGATCGTCGTTACGGCGATGCCAAAAGAGACTGCCGCCCCGACCAATCCGTTGTAGATGTTTTGTCCTCAGTGTTGATGATAAGAATTCTGCTTTCAAACATAGATGGGATATCGGGGCGGCGACAGCGGAAATCAACTATGTGTGGATTTCCGCACGCCGGCTCGGCAAGTCTGTGTGGATATACGCACAGCGGGCTGGCCATGGGCGGCGGCGGTTATCTTCTGGATTTGGCAAATAATTGTTTAAATAATGCATTTATTTGTTGGCACAACTTTTGCTAAGGCGGCTATTGCTGACAAAGAGGCGACCGGTGCCATCGCAGGCGGCCAACCAGCGGCCGAGACAACAAGCCGGACGATCGCCAGAACTTTCACCGCCATAACATCCGCAAGGAACCAACAACATGCGTACGCTCACACTTGCTTCGCTCGCCTCACTGGCCGCCGGCATCATGCTGGCCGGGTCGGCCTTCGCCGCCGACCCGATCACCATCAAGTTCTCCCACGTGGTCGCCGAGAACACCCCCAAGGGCCAGATGGCCGAAAAGTTCAAAGAACTGGTCGAGAAAAGCTCGGTCGGCGATCAGGTCGAGGTGGAGATCTATCCCAATTCCCAACTCTACGGCGACGATCAGGTGCTCGAGGCCATGCTGCTGGGCGACGTCCAGCTCGCCGCGCCGGCGCTGTCCAAGTTCCAGAAGTATACCGACCAGCTCCAGGTCTTCGACCTGCCGTTTCTGTTCGAGGACATGGCCGCGGTGGAGCGCTTCCAGAACAGCGCGACCGGCAAGCAGTTGCTGACCTCGCTGCAGGACAAGGGCCTGGTTGGCTTGGGCTATCTGCACAATGGCATGAAGCAGCTGTCGGCTTCCGAGCCGCTGCGCGTGCCCGAGGACGCCGCCGGCAAGAAGTTTCGCATCATGACCTCCGACGTGCTCGATGCGCAGTTCGAGGCGGTCGATGCCGCGCCGCTCAAGAAGCCGTTCTCCGAGGTGTTCATCCTGTTGCAGACCGGGGCCATCGACGGCCAGGAGAACACCTATTCGAACATCTATTCGCAGAAGTTCTACGAGGTGCAGCCGTACATCACCGAGTCCAACCATGGGCTGCTCGACTATATGGTGGTGTCTTCCGCGCGTTTCTGGAACGGCCTGCCGGACGACGTGCGCCCGGTCGTCGAAGAGGCGCTGCAGAAGGCGATCGCTTATGGCAATGCCATCTCCGCCCAGGAGAACAAGGAGGCCAAGCAGGCGATTGTCGATTCCGGCAAGTCCGAGATCATCGAGCTGACCCCCGAGCAGCGTCAGCAGTGGGTCGACGCCATGAAACCGGTGTGGAAGGAATTCGCCGACGAGATCGGCCAGGATGTGATCGACGCCGCCCAGGCCGCCAACAAGGGTTGAGGCAGCGGCTTTTGCGAACGACGGCGAGCCTCCGGGCTCGCCGTCTTGGTGATCGAGCGAGGAAAAACCAATGATTGTGCGCTGGCTCAACAAGCTGGAAGAGACGGTCTTCTGTCTGCTGCTGGTCGCCATAGTGTTCCTGGTGTGCGTCGAAGTGTTCTATCGCTTCGTGCTCGCCGAGGGCATCAGCTGGGCGCAGGAGGGCTCGCTGTATCTCGCGGGCTGGTTCGTGCTGTTCGGGGTATCCTGGGGCGTCAAGCACGGCGTGCATATCGGCGTCGACGTGCTGGTCAAGAAACTGCCGAAACGCGGCCAGCGTATCGTCACGCTGATCGCCCTGGCCGTGTGCCTGGCCTATTGCGCCCTGATCCTGGTCGGCAGCTACGAGTATCTGTCACTGACCTACATGATCGGGATCGAGTTGCAGGACATCCCCATCCCTAAGTGGCAGGCCACGCTGATTCTGCCGATCGGCATGGCGTTGCTGGTCCTGCGCTTCGCCGAGCTGGGTTGGCGCGTGATCAAGGGCGAGGCCGATAGTTTCGGTTTCTCCGACGAGGGCCAGGAAAGCATGCATCTTGCCGAACAGCGCAATCCCGAAGACTACGACAAGGAGGGCCGCCCGTGACCATCGCGACCCTGTTCATTCTGCTGTTCCTCGGCATCTTCCTGGGCATGCCGATCGCCTTTGCGCTGGGTTTTTCCAGTGTGACGACAGTTCTGTTGTTCTCCGACGACTCGCTGGGCTCGATCGCCATCAAGCTGTTCGAGGCGGTGTCCGGTCAATATACGCTGCTGGCGATACCCTTCTTCATCCTGTCCAGCGCCTTTCTGTCGACCGGCGGGGTGGCGCGTCGCCTGATCAACTTCGCTACCGACAGCGTGGGGCATGTCAAGGGCGGGCTGGCGATGGCCTCGGTGATGGCCTGCATGCTGTTCGCCGCCGTTTCCGGGTCGTCGCCAGCCACCGTCGCCGCGATCGGCTCGATCACCATCGCCGGCATGGTGCGTCAGGGCTATCCGCAATCCTATGCCGCGGGGGCGATCGCCAACGCCGGTACGCTGGGCATCCTGATTCCCCCGTCGATCGTGATGCTGGTCTACTCGGCGGCCACCGAGGTCTCGGCGGCCAAGATGTTCATGGCCGGCCTGGTCCCCGGGCTGCTGATGGGCGGTATCCTGATGATCGCCATCTATATCTCGGCACGGATCATGAAGCTGCCGGCGCAGCCTTTCCCGGGATTCGGGCAGCTGTTCCGCTCGGGCGGCAAGGCCCTGGCCGGCCTGCTGCTGATCCTGTTGGTACTGGGCACGATCTATGGCGGTGTGGCCAGTCCCACCGAGGCGGCGGCGATTGCCGCGATCTATGCCTGGCTGGTGGCCGTGGTCGGCTACCGCGACATGGGGCCGCTCAAGGACGACCCGTGGAAACGCCCCGGCGAGAGCCTGGGGAGCGCTCTGGCGCGCAGTCTGTGGCAGGTGCCGCTGGCCATCGTGGGATCCTTTACCAACCGCGAGGTGCGCGGTGTGGTGTTGGATGGCGCCAAGGTGTCGATGATGTTGCTGTTCATCATCGCCAACGCCATGCTGTTTGCCCACGTGCTGACCACCGAGCGTATTCCGCATGCCATCGCCGAGGCGATCGTCTCCTGGGGGCTACCGGCATGGGGCTTTCTGATCATCATGAACCTGCTGCTGCTGGCGGCGGGCAACTTCATGGAACCCTCGGCGATCCTGCTGATCATGGCGCCGATCCTGTTCCCCATCGCCACGCAGTTGGGCATCGATCCGATCCATCTGGGCATCATCATGGTGGTCAACATGGAGATCGGCATGCTGACCCCGCCGGTGGGGCTCAACCTGTTCGTCACCGCGGGGATCACCGGGCGCTCGATCGGCTGGGTGATCAAGGCCTGCCTGCCGTGGCTGGGTCTGCTGCTCGGCTTTTTGATATTGATTACCTATGTGCCGGCGATCTCGCTGTGGCTGCCGAACCTGTTGTCCTGAAGTTATAGCCTGAAACGCAAAAGTTCCGCCCTGCACCGGCTGTGTCAAGCGTCAGCTCGACGGGCAAACCGCCCATCAGGCTTCCTGATGGGCGGTTTTCGTCATGGCACGCGCCGGCATCAATCATCACCTCACCGGCAAGCCCGAGTACGCCCTCTGGAGTGGGCTCATGATGACTCGCGGGCTTCAACTTTGGTCGCGCCCGGTGGCTGGCAACCCCTTGCGGCGCCTATCTCATCTCGGCTGACGGTTGACAGCCCCGTGGCGCTATTGGAATCTTGTCGGTTCCTGATTTATGGGCGTGGCATCGACGGGTGATCCCCGAGCGCTGCGTGACGGGTAGGCTGCAGGGCCTTTACCCGCCTTGAACGGATTTCCGGGCGCGGGCTAACCGCCTGGCCTGGCCCAACCCCCGACGCGGCGATCCGTCGCGATGAAGAGTGCAGGCCCCATCCGGGCCGAACAACGCCAGGGTTTGGCATCAGGTGCCGGCTTGACCGGCAGCGGCATACCGCCGCACTCGACTTTCGCGATCCATGCCGGGCCGCGAGACCGCACTCGAGACCTCCAGGGGAGAAACACAGTGGAACTGCTTTCCGGCGCCGATATGATCGCCCGCTTCCTTCAGGATGAGGGCGTCGAATATATCTATGGCTATCCGGGTGGCGCGGCGCTGCATATCTACGATGCGCTGTTCCGCCAGGATGCCGTCAAACACATCCTCGTGCGTCACGAACAGGGCGCGACCCACGCCGCCGACGGCTACGCGCGGGCCTCGGGCAAGCCGGGCACGGTGCTGGTCACCTCCGGCCCGGGGGCGACCAATGCCGTGACCGGGATCGCCACCGCCTACATGGACTCGATTCCGATGGTGGTGCTGTGCGGCCAGGTCGCCAGCCACCTGATCGGCGAGGACGCCTTCCAGGAGACCGACATCATCGGCGTGACCCGGCCGATCGTGAAGCACAGCTTCACGATCAAGCACCCGTCGGAGATCCCCACGGTGCTCAAGAAGGCCTATTACCTGGCCTCGTCCGGGCGCCCCGGGCCGGTGGTCATCGATATTCCCAAGGATATGACCGCGCCCACCGAGCGCTACGAATACGTCTATCCCAAGAAGGTCAAGCTGCGCTCCTACAACCCGGTGACACGCGGCCATGCCGGCCAGATCAAGAAAGCCGTGGAGATGATGCTCAAGGCGCGCCGCCCGGTATTCTATACCGGCGGCGGGGTGGTTACCGGGCGGGCCAGCGAGGCGTTGACCGACCTTGTACAGCGGCTGGGCTACCCGATCACCACTACCCTGATGGGGATCGGCGCCTACCCGCAGAGCGATCGTCAGTCGCTCGGCTGGCTGGGCATGCACGGCTCGTTCGAGTCGAACATGGCGATGCACCATGCCGATCTGATCGTTGCCGTCGGTGCACGCTTCGACGACCGGGTGACCAACAACACCTCGAAGTTCTGCCCCACCGCCAAGATCGTGCATGTGGATATCGACCCCAGTTCGATCTCCAAGACGGTGCGCGCCGACGTGCCGATCGTCGGTCCGGCGGGCAGCGTGATCAACGAGATGATCAGCCTGGTGCAGGGCCGCGAGCCGGCCAATCCCGAGGCGCTCGCGGAATGGTGGCAGAAGATCGACGGCTGGCGCGACGAGCGTCGCGGCAAGCTGTTCGACCCGGCCGCCTCGGGCGAGCCACTCAAGCCGCAGACGGTGATCGAGGCGATCTGTCGGGCGACCCGCGGCGAGGCCTTCGTGACCACCGACGTCGGCCAGCACCAGATGTTCGCCGCCCAGTACTACAAGTTCGACAAGCCCAACCGCTTCATTACTTCAGGCGGGCTCGGCACCATGGGCTTCGGTTTCCCGGCGGCGATGGGTATCAAGCAGAGCTACCCCGACGACGACGTGGTGTGCATCACCGGCGAGGGCAGCTTCCAGATGATGATGCAGGAGCTGTCGACCTGTAAGCAGTACGGGATCGGCGTCAAGATCGTCAATCTCAACAACGGGTCGCTGGGCATGGTGCGTCAGTGGCAGGATTTGAACTACAAGTCGCGTCATGCGCACTCCTACATGGAGTCGCTACCCGATTTCCAGCAGCTGATCGGTGCCTACGGCTTCACCGCGATCAAAGTGGAGCGTCAGGAGGATCTCGAGCCGGCGCTCGAGCGGGCCTTCGCCGACAAGGATGAACTGGTGTTCCTCGACATCTACGTCGACCCGCGCGAGCACGTCTATCCGATGCATGTGCCCTTGGGTTCCATGCGTGACATGCTGCTTTCGAAGACGGAGCGGACCTGATGCGCCATATCATCTCGATCCTGATGGAAAACGAACCCGGCGCCCTGTCACGCGTGGTGGGGCTGTTCTCGCAGCGCAACTTCAACATCGAGTCGCTGAACGTGGCGCCGACCGACGATGCCACCCTATCGCGGCTGACCGTGACCACGGTGGGCGACGATCGGGTGATCGAGCAGATCACCAAGCACCTCAACAAGCTGATCGACGTGGTCAAGCTGGTCGATCTGACCGAGGGCAACCACATCGAGCGCGAACTGATGCTGGTCAAGGTCAAGGCGCTGGGTGCGGCGCGCGACGAGGTCAAGCGCACCGCGGATATCTTCCGCGCGCAGGTCGTCGACGTGACGCCAAGCGTGTACACCGTGCAGATCACCGGCGATGCCGGCAAGCTCGACGCTTTTTTGCAGGCGATGGCGCCGATCGGCATCCTCGAGGTGGCGCGCACCGGGGTGTCGGGCATCTCCCGCGGCGACAAGGTGCTGAGCCTTTGAGCCCAGCCGCCGTCACGTCATTCAGGCCGCTCTTCGGAGCGGCTTTTTTTGTGGTGCGCCAGGCATGGCGCGCGATGGAAGCAAGACAAGCAAATCCAGGATCGTGAATCTAGTGGCGGGCTTGCTGACTGGCGTCGAGCATTTCGCGGGCGTGGGCGAGAGTGCGATCGGAGAGCTTGACGCCCCCCAGCATGCGCGCCAGTTCGCGAACCCGGCCGGCACTGTCGAGCAGCACCATCTGGGTCTGGGTGGTGTCTTCCTCGGCCTGCTTCTCGATATGCAGGTGATGATGCGCTTGGGCCGCGACCTGCGGCAGGTGGGTGACGGTCATCACCTGGCCGTTCTCGCCAAGGCGACGCAGCAACTGGCCGACGATTTCGGCGGTGGCCCCCGATACGCCGACATCCACCTCATCGAAGACCAGCGAGGGGATGGTGCTGTGACTGGCGGCGACCACCTGAATCGCCAGGCTGATGCGTGACAGCTCGCCCCCCGAGGCGACCTTGGTGAGCGGGCGCGGCGGCTGACCGGGATTGGCGCTGATCAGGAAATGCACCGTCTCCATGCCGTCGGGCTGCGGCGACACCCGGGTATCGACCTCGGCCTCGAAACGCGCCTTGCCCATCGCCAGAAAGCCCAACTGCGCCTGGACTTCCTCGGCGAAGGCCGTCGCCGCCTGGCGGCGGGCTTCGCCGATGGTGCGAGCCTGGGTGCGATAGTGCTCGCGCACCTCGGCCATGTCGGCGGTCAAGGCGTCCAGGTCGTGATCGCCGCCTTCCAGGGCGGCCAGCTCGTCGCGCAGACGGGCGTGCAGGGCAGTCAACTCATCAGGCATGGCGTGGTGCTTGCGAGCGATACGATGAACTTCGCCGAGACGCCCCTCGACATGCGCCAGGCGCTCGGGGTCGAGTTCGGTCTTATCGGCGAAGTGACGCAACTCGCGGGCGGCTTCCTCGATCTGGATGCGTGCCTCACCGAGCATGCCGCGGGCCTCGGCCAGTGCGCCACGCTCGGCGCCGGGCAGGACATCGAGGCGCGCCAGTGCCTGATGCAGCAGATGCAGGGCGCCGCCCTCGTCGTTTTCGCAGCAGTCGACGGCGAACTGGGTGTCGCTCAGCGTCTGTTCGGCGTGGGCGAGTTCTTCCTGGTCGCGCTCCAGGGTTTGCAGCTCATCTTCTGCCAACGCCAGCTGATCGAGTTCTTCGACCTGATAGCGCAACAGCTGGCGACGCGCCTGCAGTTCGTCGCTGGTGTCGGCCAGGCGCTTGAGCCGACGGCGCAGGGCCTGCCAGTGGCGATAGGTGGCGCCCAGTTCACCGACCGCGTCGGTCAGCCCGGCGAAGTCGTCAAGCAGACGACGATGCGTGTCCTCACGCAACAGCGCCTGATGGGCATGCTGGCCGTGGATCTCGATCAGGTGATCGCCGAGCGCCTTGAGATCGCCGATGGTGCAGGGCTGGCCGTTGATCCACGCCTTGGAGCGGCCGCTGGCGGTGACCACGCGACGCAGCAGGCAGTCTTCGCCGGGCAGCTCGCGCTCCTCGAGCCAGGCCTGCGCCTCGGGCAGGCGGGCGATATCGAAGCGCGCGCTGAGATCGGCGCGCTTGGCGCCGTGGCGCACGCTGCCGACGTCGGCGCGTTCGCCGAGGCACAGCCCCAGCGCATCGAGCAGGATCGACTTGCCCGCGCCGGTCTCGCCGGTGATGGCGGTCATGCCGGCGTGCAGGTCGAGATCGAGCGTGTCGACGATGGCGAAGTCGCGAATGGCGAGTTGTACCAGCATGGCCACCTCCGGATGGGGTTCGCCGCGTAGGTGAACGAGTCTGTGTGTTTATACAGTATCTTGCGAGGAAGCTGCAATCCTCGGCCGAGTGTCCCGCATGCCTTGAGATCGTCCGCGACATCCCCATATAGGTGAGCAAACCGACAATGCCGCGGCCAGCGTGCCGCGGTCGATTTCAGGAGAGCGACATGGCCAAAGATCCCCAGACGCCGCTGGATGAAGAACTCGAACGCGCCGAGCGGGACGCCGAACCTCAGCAGGAGCCGCTCGAGGGCCAGCTCGACGAAGCGGATGCCAGCGAGCTAGCCGTGGACGACGAGGCGGCTGTCGATGCCGAGGCCATGGCCGATCCCGAAGCCGATGTGCTGGCGGCCAAGGTCGAGGAACTCGAGCAGGCGCTCAGCGACGCCAAGGATCAGGCGCTGCGCGAGGCCGCCGAGGCGCAGAACGTGCGTCGGCGCGCCGAGCAGGATATCGACAAGGCGCGCAAGTTCGCGCTAGAAAAGTTCGTCAAGGAACTGCTGCCGGTGGTCGACAGCCTGGAGAAGGCCCTCGAGTCGATGGGCGAGGATGCCAGCGAAGTGCATCGCGAAGGGGTCTCGATGACCCTCAAGCTGCAACTCGACACGCTGGGCAAGTTCGGCGTCGAGGCGATCGAGCCGCAGGGCGAGCCGTTCGATCCGCAGTATCACGAAGCCATGGCCATGGTGCCCAACCCCGACGTCGAGCCGAACTCGGTCATCGACGTGATGCAGAAGGGGTATCTGCTCAACGGTCGCCTGGTGCGTCCGGCCATGGTGGTGGTCAGCCAGGCGGCGAACGGCGGATGAATCGCCGCTAGCCCTTGAAAGGCGCGGTCGAGCCCCCACATAGACGACAAAGACGCGGCATCGCTGCCGCACGGATTGGCAAGCAACGATTCTTCGAGGTGTTTTACATGGGACGCATCATAGGTATTGACCTGGGGACCACCAACTCTTGTGTCGCCGTGCTCGACGGCGACAAGCCCAAAGTCATCGAGAACGCCGAAGGCGCACGTACCACGCCGTCGATCATCGCCTATACCGATGACGGCGAAACGCTGGTCGGCCAGGCGGCCAAGCGCCAGGCGGTCACCAACCCGAACAACACGCTGTACGCCATCAAGCGTTTGATCGGTCGTCGCTTCAAGGACGACGTGGTCCAGAAGGACATCAAGATGGTGCCCTACAAGATCGCCGAAGCCGACAACGGCGATGCGTGGGTCGAGGTCAACGGCAAGAAGCTGGCACCGCCGCAGGTCAGCGCCGAGGTGCTGAAGAAGATGAAGAAGACCGCCGAGGACTATCTCGGCGAGGAAGTGACCGAAGCGGTGATCACCGTGCCGGCCTACTTCAATGATTCCCAGCGCCAGGCGACCAAGGACGCCGGACGCATCGCCGGGCTCGAGGTCAAGCGCATCATCAACGAGCCGACCGCGGCCGCGCTGGCCTACGGCATGGACAAGGCGCGCGGCGACAAGACCATCGCCGTCTACGACCTGGGTGGCGGCACCTTCGATATCTCGATTATCGAAGTGGCCGATGTCGACGGCGAGACCCAGTTCGAGGTGCTGGCCACCAACGGCGACACCTTCCTGGGCGGCGAGGATTTCGATCTCAAGCTGATCAACTATCTGGTCGATCAGTTCAAGGCCGACAGCGGCATCGACCTGTCCGGCGACAACCTGGCCATGCAGCGCCTCAAGGAAGCTGCCGAGAAAGCCAAGATCGAGCTTTCGGCCGCACAGCAGACCGAAGTCAATCTGCCGTACATCACCGCCGACAACACCGGGCCCAAGCATCTCAACGTCAAGATCACCCGGGCCAAGCTCGAGTCGCTGGTCGAGGAGCTGGTCAAGCAGTCGCTGGGGCCGTGCAAGACCGCGCTGGCCGACGCCGGGCTGTCCAATTCCGAGATCGACGACGTGATCCTGGTCGGTGGCCAGACGCGCATGCCGATGGTCCAGGCCAAGGTCGCCGAGTTCTTCGGCAAGGACGCTCGCAAGGACGTCAACCCGGACGAGGCCGTGGCCGTGGGTGCGGCGATTCAGGGCGGCGTGCTCGGCGGTAACGTCAAGGACGTGCTGCTGCTCGACGTGACTCCGCTGACGCTGGGCATCGAGACGCTGGGTGGCGTGATGACCCCGCTGATCGAGAAGAACACCACCATCCCGACCAAGAAGACCCAGACCTTCTCGACCGCGGATGACAACCAGACGGCGGTGACCATTCACGTGCTGCAGGGCGAGCGCAAGCAGTCCGGCCAGAACAAGTCGCTGGGCCGTTTCGACCTGGCCGACATACCGCCGGCGCCGCGCGGCGTGCCGCAGATCGAGGTCGCCTTCGATCTCGACGCCAACGGCATCCTCAACGTGTCCGCCAAGGACAAGGCCACCGGCAAGGAGCAGTCGATCGTCATCAAGGCCTCCAGCGGCCTGACCGATGAAGAGATCGAAAAGATGGTCCAGGACGCCGAGGCGCACGCCGCCGAGGACAAGAAGTTCGAGGAACTGGTTCAGCTGCGCAACCAGGCCGACGGCATGATCCACGCCGCGCGCAAGACCCTCGACGAGGCCGGCGACAAGGCCAGCGGCGAGGAGAAGCAGAAGATCGAGAGCGCGATCAGCGAACTTGAGGAGGCGCTCAAGGGCGACGACCAGGAGGCCATCCAGGCCAAGCTGGACGCGCTCACCGAAGCCTCCGGCGGTCTGGCCCAGAAGATGTACGCCGAGCAGGCCGAAGCAGGCCAGGGCGAGCAGGCCGAAGGCGACGCCAAGAAGCCGGAAGATGACGTGGTCGACGCCGAGTATGAAGAAGTCAACGACGATCAGAAGAAGCAGTAACCACGTCTGACACTACGGACCACGGCGGCGCGGGGGCATGACTCCCGCGTTGCTGTTTCCGTGACCGACACGGAGGCGGACTAGATCCATGTCCAAGCGCGATTATTACGAGGTACTGGGCGTCGAGCGCGGGGCCGATCAGAAAGAGATCAAGAAGGCCTACCGACGGCTCGCTCAGAAATACCATCCGGACCGCAATCCGGATGACGATTCCGCGGAAGAGAAGTTCCGCGAGGTCTCCGAAGCCTACGAAGTGCTGACCGACGACGAGAAGCGGGCCGCCTACGACCAGTTCGGCCATGCCGGGGTCGACGGCCAGGCCGGCGGCGGCTTCGGCGGTGGTGCCGGGGCCGGCGGCTTCAGCGACATCTTCGGCGACGTGTTCGGCGACATCTTCGGTGGCGGCGGTGGCCGGCGCAATCCCAACGCGCCGCAGCGTGGCGCCGACCTGCGCTACAACCTCGAGCTCGATCTCGAGGACGCGGTCACCGGCACCACCGTCGACATCCGCGTGCCGCGGCACGTGCCCTGCGGGCATTGCAATGCCAGCGGCGCCGAGCCGGGCTCCAGCAAGGAGACCTGCCCGACCTGTCACGGCATGGGCCAGGTGCGCATGCAGCAGGGTTTCTTCGCCGTGCAGCAGACCTGCCCGACCTGTCACGGCGCCGGTAAGAGCATCAAGGTGCCGTGCCGCGAATGTCACGGCGACGGCCGGGTACGCGAGACCCGCACGCTGTCGGTGAAGATCCCCGCCGGCGTCGATACCGGCGATCGCATCCGCCTCAACAGCGAAGGCGAGGCTGGCGCCAATGGCGGCCCCGAGGGCGATCTCTACGTTCAGGTGGCGATCAAGCCGCACCCGATCTTCGAGCGTGACGGTCGTCACCTGCATTGCGAGGTGCCGATCAACTTCGTCGACGCGGCGCTGGGCGGCGAGCTTGAGGTGCCGACCCTCGACGGCCGGGTCAAGCTCAAGATCCCCCCCGAGACCCAGACCGGCAAGCTGTTCCGGCTGCGCGGCAGGGGGGTCAAGCCGGTGCGTGGCGGCCCGGCGGGCGACCTGCTGTGCAAGGTGCTGGTGGAGACCCCGGTCAAGCTCAACGACGAGCAGAAGCACCTGCTGCGCCAGTTCCAGGACAGTCTGGACGGCAGCAACAGCCATCACTCGCCCAAGAAGTCGAGTTTCTTCGATGGCGTCAAGAAGTTCTTCGAGGACATGAAGCCGTAACCGTCCCGTTGGATGTTGGCTGACTTGGGCCCCTGGCGTGCTGGCATGCCGGGGTCTTTGTGTGTAACGGGTAGAGGCTGTCCACGATGTCTGATCGCAGCGCGGCACGTGCCCACGCCGGCCTGTTGTTATGGGCGCTGCTGGTGGGGCTGTCGTTTCCTGCCGTGGGGCTGATGAGCGAGGGGTTGCCGCCGCTGCTGCTGACCGCGATCCGCTTCACGATCGCCGCGCTGGCCCTCTGGCCGCTGGTCCGCCGTGCTCCGTCGCTGCGTCCCGGCCGCGCGGGGTTGCTGCTGTATGCGCTGATGGGTCTATGCCTGACCGGCTTCTTCGGGGCGATGTTCTGGGCGGCGCATCGCGCCTCGGCGGTGTCGATGGCGACGCTGTTCGTCAGCGTGCCGCTGCTGGCTTACTGCCTGGGCCTGGCGCTGCGCGTCGAGCGCCTGGCCTGGCGATTGCCGTCGATCCTGCTGACCGGTGCGCTGGGCGCCCTGGCGCTGGCCTGGGCGGAGTCCGGCGGCGACTGGGCGGCCCTGCGCTTCGGCCGCGGCGAGGCGGTATTCTTCGTCGGCTGCATCGCCTCGGCGCTGTATCCGGTGCTCAGCAAGTGGGGGCTCGAACGTGGCTGGCTGTCCACCTCGGCCGGGGTGAGAACGTTCTGGAGCCTGGCGCTGGGCGGGGCGCTGATTGCCCTTGCAGGGCTGGCTCGGGGCGGTGGTGCGGATCTGGCGCGGATGACACCCAGCGACGCGTTGATACTGGTCTATCTGGGGCTGTTTTCCAGCGGCCTGACCTTCTGGCTGCAGCAGCGCGCCACCGCCGTGCTGACGCCGGGGGCGGTAACCGCCTACAGCTACCTGGTGCCGTTCGTGTCGATGCTGCTGCTGTTCATCCGCGAACCTCAGCGCCTGGACTGGACGTGGCTGCCGGGCAGCCTGCTGGTCATGCTGGCGATCGCGCTGCTGCTCAGGCGCGACGTCACTCAGCGTCGGGCGGCGGCAGCGCGAAACAGCTCAGCAGCGTCGGTTGAGCGAGGCTAAAGCTGTCGCCGCTGATCATCAGAAAGCGGCTGTTGGACAGCGCCGCGAGCCCTCGAAGGTGGCGTTCAGCCCGATTGCCAGCGGAGGTAACGATGAGGCATGACGGCTCCAGCCATAGACGACGCCGGGCTGTTCTTTTTGAGCCGAGCATGGTCGGGGGCTTGCAGGACAGACGTCACCAGGGCGCATTGGTATACTGCCCGTCGAATCAACCCGCTGTCGCGCAAGGAGTTTCGCATGTCCGCTAGCCCTCGTATCGCCGTCATGGGCGCCGCCGGCCGCATGGGCCGTACGCTGGTCGCCGCCGCCGAGCAGCAAGCCGATGCCCGCCTGGCGGCGGGCATCGTCGCCGAGGGCAGTTCGCTGGTCGGCGCCGATCTGGGCGAACTGGCCGGCCTCGGCAAGCTGGGCGTGGTCGCCACGACCTCGCTGGAAAAGGTCGCCGATGAGTTCGACGTGCTGATCGACTTCACCAATCCGGCGACCACCCTGGCCAACCTGGCGTTCTGCGCCGCGCACGACAAGCGTATCGTGATCGGCACCACCGGCCTCGACGACGCTCAACTGGCCGAGCTCGACGGCTTTCGCGATCGCGTGGCGATGGTCTTCGCGCCCAACATGAGCGTCGGCGTCAACCTGACCCTCAATCTGCTCAAGACCGCGGCGGCGGCGCTGGGCGACGAGGGTTACGACATCGAGGTGATCGAGGCCCACCATCGCCACAAGGTCGATGCGCCGTCCGGCACCGCGCTGAAGATGGGCGAGGTGGTCGCCGAATCGTTGGGCCGCACGCTCAAGGAGCACGGCGTGTTCGCCCGCGAGGGCCAGTGCGGACCGCGCAGCGAGAAGGAGATCGGCTTCGCCACGGTGCGCGCCGGGGACATCGTCGGCGAGCACACGGTGATGTTCGCCACCGAGGGCGAGCGCATCGAGATCACCCACAAGGCCTCGAGCCGCATGACCTTCGCGCGTGGCGCGGTGCGCGCGGCCCGCTGGGTGGCCGAGCGCGAGGCGGGACGCTACGACATGCAGGACGTGCTGGGGCTGAACTGAGGCCGGCGATCGGGCCTTCGCGAAGGCGCGGCGCTCGCAGGACTGGCCCCGGCGCGCGGATTCCGGTAGAATCCTGTCAATTTGGCCGGGCCAATGGGGCGACCCAGCAGTCTGGCCGCGTGGCAACCTGGCGATTGGCAAGGCCGCCGATGTGAAAATGCGGACAACAACAAGCGGGATGGAACCGGTCTTCTTCGGGTTTCGTCCCGCTTTTTTACGACCTGAGTGTCCGTGAGCGTTTTTACGGATACGCGGAGAAACGATGAGGCAGCACGCCGTGCCGCCTGGCGAAGTGAGCACTGGAGGACGTTGCGTTGACTAGACCCGCGATACTGGCCCTGGCAGATGGCAGCGTATTTCATGGCAGCGCCATCGGCGCCGATGGACAGACCAGCGGCGAGGTGGTTTTCAACACGGCCATGACCGGCTATCAGGAAATCCTTACCGACCCCTCCTACACCCGACAGATCGTCACGCTCACCTATCCGCATATCGGCAATACCGGCATCAACGAAGAGGATGTCGAGTCCGCGCGCATCAGCGCGGCGGGGCTGGTGATTCGCGACCTGCCGCTGATGGCCAGCAGCTTTCGCAGCCAGCGGACCCTGGACGACTACCTCACGAGCCAGAACGTGCTGGGCATCGCCGACATCGACACGCGGCGATTGACGCGCATCCTGCGCGACAAGGGCGCCCAGGACGGGGCGATTCTCGCCGGGCCGGCGGCTTCCGGCGACGACGCCGTCGAGCGTGCGCTGGCCGCGGCGCGCGAGTTCCCCGGCCTCAAGGGCATGGATCTGGCCAGGGAGGCGAGTTGCGCCGAGGCCTACGAGTGGAGCCAGGGCGACTGGACGTTGGGCGAAGGTTACGCCGACACGTCTGCCGGTGAGCGGCCCTTCCACGTGGTCGCCTACGACTACGGCTGCAAGCACAACATCCTGCGCCTGCTCGCCGCGCGGGGCTGTCGGTTGACCGTGGTGCCGGCGCAGACCCCGGCCACCGAGGTGCTGGCGCTGAACCCCGACGGGGTGTTCCTGGCCAATGGCCCGGGCGACCCCGAGCCCTGCGACTACGCGATCAAGGCGATCGCCGAGATCCTCGAGACCGACACGCCGGTATTCGGCATCTGTCTGGGCCATCAGTTGCTGGCGCTGGCCTCCGGCGCCAGGACGGTGAAGATGAATCACGGCCACCACGGCGCCAACCATCCGGTCCAGGATCTCGACAGCGGCCGGGTGATGATCACCAGTCAGAATCACGGCTTCGCGGTCGACGAGACCAGCCTGCCGGCGACGCTGCGCACCACCCACCGTTCGTTGTTCGACGGCACCCTGCAGGGCATCGAGCGTACCGACCGGGCGGCGTTCAGCTTCCAGGGCCACCCCGAGGCGAGCCCCGGGCCGCGCGACGTGTCGCCGCTGTTCGATCGCTTCGTGCGGGTCATGCGCGAACGCCGCTGAGCCGCGCCCACTCCATTCGCGTCATCCGCGTCGCCGTCTGTCACTTTTCTAGCGGGAATCGTCATGCCCAAACGTACCGACATCCAGAGCATCCTGATCATCGGCGCCGGCCCCATCGTCATCGGCCAGGCGTGCGAGTTCGACTACTCCGGCGCCCAGGCCTGCAAGGCGCTGCGCGAGGAGGGCTACCGGGTCATTCTGGTCAATTCCAATCCGGCAACCATCATGACCGACCCGGTGATGGCCGATGCCACCTACATCGAGCCGATCACCTGGCAGACCGTCGAGAAGATCATCGCCAAGGAGCGTCCCGATGCGCTGCTGCCGACCATGGGCGGCCAGACCGCGCTCAACTGCGCGCTGGATCTTGACAAGCATGGCGTACTGGCCGAGTACGGTGTGGAGTTGATCGGCGCCAACGCCGAGGCCATCAACAAGGCCGAGGATCGCGACCTGTTCGACAAGGCGATGAAGAACATCGGCCTCGAATGCCCCAAGGCCAAGGTGGCGCACACCATCGAGGAGGCTTGGGCAATCCAGGCCGAGCTGGGCTTTCCGACCATTATCCGCCCTTCCTACACCATGGGCGGCTCGGGCGGCGGCGTGGCCTACAACAAGGAGGAGTTCGACGAGATCTGCCATCGCGGCTTCGAGCTCTCCACCAACCACGAGCTGCTGATCGATGAGTCGCTGCTGGGTTGGAAAGAGTACGAGATGGAGGTCGTTCGCGACAGGAACGACAACTGCATCATCATCTGCGCGATCGAGAACTTCGATCCGATGGGCATTCATACGGGCGACTCGATCACCGTGGCCCCGGCGCAGACGCTGACCGACAAGGAATACCAGATCATGCGCGACGCCTCGCTGGCGGTGCTGCGCGAGATCGGCGTCGAGACCGGCGGCTCCAACGTGCAGTTCGGCATCGACCCGGACACCGGGCGGATGGTGGTGATCGAGATGAACCCGCGGGTATCGCGCTCGTCGGCGCTGGCCTCCAAGGCCACCGGCTTCCCGATCGCCAAGATCGCCGCCAAGCTGGCGGTGGGCTACACCCTGGACGAACTCTCGAACGATATCACCGGCGGCAAGACCCCGGCCTCGTTCGAGCCGGCTATCGACTACGTGGTCACCAAGATTCCGCGCTTCACCTTCGAGAAGTTCCCCCAGGCCAACGACCGGCTGACCACCCAGATGAAGTCGGTGGGCGAGGTGATGGCGATCGGGCGGACCTTCCAGGAGTCGCTGCAGAAGGCGCTGCGCGGCCTGGAGACCGGCAACGACGGGCTCGATCCCAAGATCACTGATTTCACTGAGGCCAATCTGGCGCTGATCAAGGGCGAACTGCAGGCCGCCGGCGCCGAGCGCATCTTCTTCATCGCCGACGCCATGCGCGCGGGAATGAACGTCGACGAGATCTTCGCGCTGACCAACATCGACCGCTGGTTTCTGGTCCAGCTCGAGGAGCTGGTTCTCACTGAGCGGGACGTGGGCAGGCGCTCGCTGGGCGAGCTGGACGGCCCCGCGCTGTTCCGCCTGAAGCGCAAGGGCTTCTCCGACGCGCGGTTGTCCAGGCTGCTCGGCGTGTCCGAGAAGGAGTTCCGCAGGACCCGCCAGAAGGCCGGCATCCGCCCGGTCTACAAGCGCGTCGACACCTGCGCGGCGGAGTTCGCCTCGCACACCGCCTACATGTACTCCACCTACGAGGAGGAGTGCGAGGCCGAGCCCAGCGATCGTAAGAAGATCATGGTGCTGGGCGGCGGGCCCAATCGCATCGGTCAGGGCATCGAGTTCGACTACTGCTGCGTGCACGCGGCGCTGGCGATGCGCGAGGACGGCTACGAGACCATCATGGTCAACTGCAACCCGGAAACCGTCTCCACCGACTACGACACCTCGGATCGTCTCTACTTCGAGCCGGTGACCCTCGAGGACGTGCTGGAGATCGCCGACAAGGAAAAGCCGGTCGGGGTGATCGTGCAGTTCGGCGGTCAGACGCCGCTCAAGCTGGCCCGCGAGCTCGAGGCCGCGGGCGTGCCGATCATCGGCACCACGCCGGACGCCATCGATCGTGCCGAGGACCGCGAGCGCTTCCAGCAGATGATCGACAAGCTCCGTCTCAAGCAGCCCCCCAACGCCACCGCGCGCAGCTTCGAGGACGCTTTCGCCAAGGCCGAGCGGATCGGCTACCCGCTGGTGGTGCGGCCGAGCTACGTGCTCGGCGGGCGGGCCATGGAGATCGTCTACGATGCCTCCGAGCTCGAGAATTACATGACCCACGCGGTCAAGGTCTCCAACGACTCGCCGGTGCTGCTCGATCATTTTCTCAACGCGGCGGTCGAGATCGACATCGATGCGGTCTCCGACGGTCAGCAGGTGGTGATCGGCGGCATCATGCAGCACATCGAGCAGGCCGGCGTGCACTCCGGCGATTCCGCCTGTTCGCTGCCGCCCTATTCCTTGCCTGCCGAGGTGCAGGACGCGATGCGCGACCAGGTCAAGCGCATGGCCATCGAGCTCAACGTGGTCGGCCTGATGAACGTCCAGCTGGCCTGGCAGGACGGCGAGATCTACGTCATCGAGGTCAACCCGCGCGCCTCGCGCACCGTGCCGTTCGTCTCCAAGTGCATCGGCACCTCGCTGGCGCAGATCGCGGCGCGCTGCATGGCCGGCACGACGCTCGCCGAGCAGGGCTTCACCGACGAGGTGATCCCCGGCTACTACAGCGTCAAGGAGGCGGTCTTCCCGTTCAACAAGTTCCCCAGCGTCGACCCGATCCTGTCGCCGGAGATGAAATCCACCGGCGAGGTGATGGGCTCGGGCGCGACCTTCGCCGAGGCGTTCTACAAGGCGCAGCTGGGCGCCGGCGAAGCGATTCCGCCGCTGACCGGCGAGCGCACCGCCTTCCTGTCGGTGCGCACCCCGGACAAGGCCGGCGTTATCGAGGTCGCGCAATCTCTGCTAGCATTAGGGTTTGATTTGATCGCTACCCGCGGTACCGCCCAGGCGCTCGACGAGGCCGGCTTGCCGGTCACGGTCGTCAACAAGGTCTTCGAGGGGCGTCCGCATATCGTCGACATGATCAAGAACGACGACGTGGCCTACATCGTCAATACCACCGAAGGCCGTCAGGCGATCAACGATTCCTCCGTGATCCGTCGCACCGCGCTGGCCCACAAGATCCCCTACGCCACCACGCTGGCCGGGGCGCGCGCCGTTTGCATGGCGCTCGAGTATGGCAATGAAATTACCGTGCGGCGGCTTCAGGAACTGCATGCAGGAGCAAGCACATGAACAAGGTCCCGATGACCGTCGCAGGCGAGCAGCGCCTGCGTGAAGAGCTCAATCAGCTCAAGGGAGTGGAGCGTCCTCGGGTGATCAACGCCATCGCCGAGGCGCGCGAACATGGCGATCTCAAGGAAAACGCCGAATATCACGCCGCGCGTGAGCAGCAAGGCTTCATCGAGGGGCGCATCCAGGAGATCGAGTCCAAGCTGTCGGCCTCGCAGGTGATCGACGTCACCAGGATGCCCAGGACCGGCAAGGTGATCTTCGGCGTCACCGTCGAGTTGATCAATCTGGATAACGACGAAGAGGTGCGTTATCAGATCGTCGGCGAGGACGAGGCCGACATCAAGGCCGGCAAGGTTTCGGTGACCTCGCCGATCGCGCGGGCGCTGATCGGCAAGGAAGAGGGCGACGTGGTGGGCGTCAGAACGCCCCGCGGCGACGTCGAGTACGAGATCTCGAGCGTCGAGCATCTCTGAGCTACGAGCTACGAGCTACGAGCTACGAGCTAAAAACGCTAGCGACGTCGCTGGCGTTTTTCGTTGCGGGGATTCTGCTTTTCGCGGCTCGCGACTTAGCGCCGCCCGTGGTGCTCCTCGAAGCGGGTAATGTTCGAGAGCTTGGCCTTGGCCTTGGGATTGTGGCGATACAGCAGCGCCATCTTGCCGATCGTCTGGACGAGTTCGGCGCCGCTGTCGCTGGCCAGCTGCTCGGCGAGCGCGTTGCGCTCGTCGCGTTCTGCGATAGCGATCTTGACCTTGACCAGCTCATGATCGTTCAGCGCGCGCTTGAGCTCGCCCACCACGCCTTTCGTGACGCCGTTGTCGGCGACCGTCACCAGCGGCGAAAGATGATGGCCGATGCTACGAAATGCTTTCTTTTGTGCCTGTGACAAGCTCATGGTATCGTGATCGTTCCGGTTGGCGTGCGTAGGAGCGGCGGGTGCGGTCGGCGACGGTTCGTCCGTATCGCGTCCACTGAACGCGCCATGGTAAGGCGAAAGACGGGCGATGCAAAGCACTTCGCCGGATTGCCCCCACTCGCTGGCCCCTCGCTGCCATATACCCCGCTTTCGAACGACCCATCCGTCGGATGGATGATCCAGGTGATCGTGTGGCCCGAAGCACTTCCAGCAGAAGCACTTCCAGCAAAAGCGCTCCCGGCAAGAGCAAGACCGGCTGGCTCAAGGAACATTTCGACGATCAGTACGTGCAGCGCTCATGGCAGGACGGCTACCGTTCGCGAGCCAGCTACAAGCTGCTCGAGCTCGATGCCAAGGACCGCCTCTTCAAGTCCGGCATGACGGTGATCGACCTGGGTGCCGCGCCCGGCGGCTGGAGCCAGGTGGCCGCCGAAAAAGTGATGCCGGGGGGCGTGGTGATCGCCTCCGACATTCTCGAGATGGACGCGCTGGCCGACGTCGCGTTCATTCAGGGCGACTTCACCGAGGAGTCGGTGCTCGAGGCGATTCTCGGCGAGCTGGGCGGGCGTCCGGTGGATTTGATCATTTCCGATATGGCGCCCAACATGAGCGGTATGGCCGCCATCGACCAGCCCAAAGCGATGTATCTGGTCGAGCTGGCACTCGATCTGGCCCGTCAGACACTGAGTCCGGGCGGGCGGCTGCTGATCAAGGTCTTTCAGGGCGAAGGCTTCGATGGCTTCCTCGATGACCTGCGGGGCAGCTTCGCCAGGGTGATGACTCGCAAGCCGGAGGCCTCGCGCGCCCGTTCGCGGGAAGTGTATCTCCTGGCGGATGGATTCAAGCGCTGAGCTTGCAAAGCTGGTGGTACGCCCCCATTTGTGGTGTAGAGTCAGCGATGGGCATGCTTGGCAGACAGATTGATTCAATGAGGGTATTCCCTTGAACGATATGGCGAAGAACCTGATCTTGTGGTTGATCATCGCGGCCGTCCTGCTGACGGTGTTCAACAATTTCAGTGTCGACAATACCTCGCAGACGACGGTGAACTACTCCCAGTTCGTCGAGCAGGTGCAGCAAGGGCAGGTGCGCTCGGTCACCATCGATGGCTATACCATTACCGGTGAGCGTTCCGACGGCTCGCAATTCCAGACGATCCGTCCCGCCGCGCAGGATCCCAAGCTGATGGACGATCTGCTGGCCAACGACGTCAGCGTGACCGGCAAGCAGCCCGAGGAGCAGAGCCTCTGGACGCGGCTGCTGATCGCCAGCTTCCCGATCCTGATCATCCTCGCCATCTTTTTGTTCTTCATGCGACAGATGCAGGGCGGTGCCGGCGGCAAGGGCGGGCCGATGAGCTTCGGCAAGTCCAAGGCCAAGCTTCTGACCAACGATCAGGTCAAGACCACGTTCGCCGATGTCGCCGGTTGCGACGAGGCCAAGGAGGAGGTCGAGGAGCTCGTCGACTTCCTCAAGGATCCCAGCAAGTTCCAGCGTCTGGGCGGGCAGATTCCGCGTGGCGTGCTGATGGTCGGCCCTCCGGGTACCGGCAAGACGCTGCTGGCCAAGTCCATCGCCGGCGAAGCCAAGGTGCCGTTCTTCTCGATCTCGGGTTCCGATTTCGTCGAGATGTTCGTCGGCGTCGGCGCCTCGCGCGTGCGTGACATGTTCGAGCAAGCCAAGAAGCAGGCGCCGTGCATCATCTTCATCGACGAGATCGACGCCGTGGGCCGCTCGCGCGGCGCCGGCATGGGCGGCGGCAACGACGAACGCGAGCAGACCCTCAACCAGTTGCTGGTCGAGATGGATGGCTTCGAGGCCAACGAGGGCATCATCGTGATCGCCGCCACCAACCGGCCCGACGTGCTCGACCCGGCGCTGACGCGTCCGGGACGTTTCGACCGTCAGGTGGTCGTGGGGCTGCCGGATATCCGCGGTCGCGAGCATATCCTCGGCGTGCACCTGCGCAAGGTGCCGCTCGGCGAAGACGTCAAGCCGAGCATCATCGCGCGCGGTACGCCGGGCTTTTCCGGCGCCGATCTGGCCAACCTGGTCAACGAGGCGGCGCTGTTCGCGGCGCGTCGCAACCGTCGGCTGGTCGGCATGGAAGAACTCGAGCTGGCCAAGGACAAGATCATGATGGGCGCCGAGCGCAAGTCCATGGTCATGACCGAGAAGGAAAAGCTCAATACCGCTTATCACGAGTCGGGGCACGCGATCATCGGCCTGTTGATGCCCGAGCACGACCCTGTCTACAAGGTCACCATCATTCCGCGTGGCCGTGCGCTGGGCGTCACCATGTTCTTGCCGGAGGAAGACCGCTTCAGTCTGTCCCGTCAGCAGATCATCAGTCAGATCTGTTCGCTGTTCGGTGGTCGTCTCGCCGAAGAGATGACGCTGGGCCCGAACGGGGTGACGACCGGCGCTTCCAACGACATCAAGCGGGCCACCGAGCTGGCGCACAACATGGTCGCCAAGTGGGGACTATCTGCCGAGATGGGGCCGATCATGTATGACGAGGACGAGTCGCATCAGTTCCTCGGCGGCCCGGGCCAGGGCGGCGGCAAGCTCAAGTCCGGCGAGACTACCACCCGGCTCGACAAGGAAGTGCGGCGGATCATCGACGAATGCTACACCCAGGCCAAGCAGTTGCTCGAGGACAATCGCGACAAGCTCGATGTCATGGCCGAGGCGCTGATGCAGTACGAGACCATCGATGCCGAGCAGCTCAGGGACATCATCGAAGGGCGCAAGCCGCGTCCGCCCAAGGATTGGGGCAACAGCGATGATTCGGGTGGCGGTTCGCCGATAGCCGACGCCCGTCCCGAGGCTGACGAAGACGGCGGTGAAGACGAGGGCGAGCGGCCGAGCCGCAAGCCGTCCGATCCGTTGGGTGGCCCGGCCGGTCACTGAGCCCGCCTGTCTGCCGACAACAAGATGTTCTGTGCAAGGCGCCCACGCGGCGCCTTGCAGCGTTTAGAATGGGCCATTACAGTGATCGTTTCTGTCGACAAGTCCTGCCATGAGCCACTCCATGAAGAACCGCGAGGGGAATGCCATGTTGTCGTGCGGTCGTCACCGCCTCGATATCTCCTACCCACGGGTGATGGGCATCCTCAATGTCACGCCGGATTCATTCTCGGATGGCGGCAATTTCAATGTGCTCGATGCAGCCCTTGAGCATGCGCAAACGATGCTCGCCCAGGGCGCGGCGGTCATCGATGTCGGTGGCGAGTCGACGCGCCCCGGTGCCGCGACGGTATCGGAGCAGCAGGAGCTGGATCGGGTGGTGCCCGTTGTCGAGGCGCTGGTGCGCGAGCTCGACGCGCTGGTCTCGGTGGATACCAGCAACCCGGCGGTGATGCGCGAGGTGATCGGTCGCGGTGCGGGGATGATCAACGACGTCCGCTCGTTGCGCCGTCCCGGCGCGCTGGAAGTGGCGGCAGCCAGCGGTTTGCCGATATGCCTGATGCACATGGTCGGCGAGCCGGGCGACATGCAAACGGCGACTGACTATGCTGAGCCTATCGAGCAGGCCGTCGCCGATTTTCTCAAGGCGCGGATCGCCGAATGCGAGCGGGCCGGCATACGCCGCGAGCGGCTGATCCTCGATCCGGGGTTCGGCTTCGCCAAGACCGTCGGCCAGAATCTGCGCCTGCTCAATAGACTGGATACGCTCGGCGACTTCGACTTGCCGTTGCTCGCCGGGATGTCGCGCAAGAGCATGATCGGCAAGGTGCTCGACCGTCCGGTCGAGGAGCGCCTGCCGGGCGGTCTGGCGCTGGTTTCCCTGGCGGTCGAGCGTGGCGCTCGGTTGCTGCGCGTTCACGATGTAGGGCCCAGCGTGGATGCCATCAACATGACCTGGGCCGTGCTACAGGAAGATGCTGACCGATGACGCGACGTTACTTCGGGACCGACGGTATTCGTGGCACCGTCGGGGAGTACCCGATTACCGCCGACTTCATGCTCAAGTTGGGCTGGGCCATGGGGTGCGTGCTGGAGCGCAAGAACCGCAACGCCAAGGTGCTGATCGGCAAGGATACGCGGATTTCCGGGTACATGTTCGAGTCGGCCCTGGAGGCCGGTCTCTCGGCGGCCGGTGTCGATGTCGCGCTGCTCGGGCCGATGCCGACCCCGGGGATCGCCTACCTGACCCGGACCTTCCGCGCCGATGCCGGGATCGTCATTTCGGCTTCGCACAATGCCTTCCAGGACAACGGCATCAAGTTCTTTTCGGCCGAGGGCACCAAGCTGCCCGATGCCATCGAGGCATGTATCGAGGATGAGCTCGACAAACCCCTCGAGACGGTGTCGGCGGACCGCCTGGGCAAGGCCGTGCGGATCAGCGATGCGGCGGGCCGCTACATCGAGTTCTGCAAGTCGACGGTGCCCAAGCGGCTGACCCTCGCGGGGCTCAAGGTCGTGCTCGACTGCGCCCATGGGGCGACCTATCACATCGCCCCCAGCGTGTTTCGCGAACTGGGCGCCGACGTCAGCCTGCTGGGCGTCAGCCCCGACGGGCTCAACATCAATCAGCAGGTAGGCTCGACGCATCCGGCGCCGCTGCGCGCGGCGGTAATCGAGCGGGGCGCCGACATCGGCGTGGCCTTCGACGGCGACGGCGATCGAGTGATCCTGGTCGATAGCGACGGGCGTGAGATCGATGGTGACGACATCCTCTATATCATCGCCCGCGATCGTCACGAGCGCGGCGTGTTGGGCGGTGGCGTGGTCGGCACGCTGATGAGCAATTTCGGTCTGGCCGCGGCCATGGAGTCGCTGGGCATTCCCTTCGAGCGGGCCAAGGTCGGCGACCGCTATGTCATGGAGTGCCTGGAGGCCAAAGGCTGGCAATTGGGCGGCGAGTCTTCCGGTCACATCGTCTGCAGCCATGTGCAGAGCACCGGCGACGGCATCGTCTCGGCACTGCAGGTACTGACGATCATGGTTTCCCGCGGCTGCTCGCTGACCGCGTTGCTCGACGGCTTCGAGAAGGCGCCGCAGGCGCTGGTCAACGTGCGGCTCACCGAGGGCGCCGACAAGCAGGCGCTGCTCGACAGCGAGGCATTGCGCCGCTCGGTGGCCGCCGTGGAAGGCGAACTCGGCGACTCGGGGCGAGTGTTGCTGCGCGCTTCGGGGACCGAGCCGCTGATCCGAGTGATGGTTGAAGGGCGTCCGCGCTTCGATGTCGCGGCCTTGGCACAGCGCATCGCCGTGGATGTCGAGACGCTCATGGCCTGAGGCGCGATGCCGGTTGTCTTGGCCGGGCCGCTCCTATACCATCTTGCACCACTCCGAGAAAGGGGCTCACCATGCGCATGCCGCTGATCGCCGGCAATTGGAAGATGAACGGATCCCTGACGCTGATCGAGCAGTTCGGCGAGGCCTTCGCGGCGGCCGAGCTATCGTCCTCGGTGGAAGTGGCCCTGTTGCCGCCGTTTCCCTATCTGCCGGCCGCGCAGGCAGCCCTCGGCGCGACGCCGGTGGTGCTCGGCGCGCAGACGCTGAACCCGGCGCACTCCGGGGCGCATACCGGGGAAGTCAGTGGTCGGATGCTCAAGGAATTTGGCGTCGAGTATGCCCTGGTCGGTCATTCCGAACGGCGTCAACTATACCGCGAAGCCGACGAGGCGGTCTACGACCGCCTGCTGGCGGCACTCAGCGCGGATATCCGGCCTATCCTGTGCGTCGGCGAGACGCTCGAGGAGCGCGATGCCGGCCGAACCCGCGATGTCGTGCTGCGTCAAGTGGGCCATGTCATGGCGAGGCTGGATCCGCAGCAGCGCACTCGGGTGACGATCGCCTACGAGCCGGTGTGGGCCATCGGCAGCGGTCGCACAGCCACGCCCGAGCAGGCCCAGGAGGTCCTGGCGGCGATTCGCGAGTATCAGGCCGGCTTCGACCGCGAATTGGCGGCCGGACTGCGCTTGCTCTACGGCGGCAGCATGAATGCCGGCAACGCGGCTGAATTGTTGTCTCAGCCCGATATCGACGGCGGCCTGGTGGGCGGAGCTTCGCTCAAGGTCGACGATTTTATAGCCATCTGTCAGTCAGCAGGTTAACCATGCAAGCCATCCTTCTCATGATTCATGTGGCGCTCGCCATCGCGCTGGTCGCGCTCATTCTGCTGCAGCAGGGTAAAGGCGCCGAGGCCGGCGCCTCCTTCGGGGGGGGGGCCTCGCAGACCGTCTTCGGCTCGCGCGGCAGCAGCAGCTTCCTGGCCACGCTCACCGGGGTGCTGGCAGCGGCCTTCTTCGTGACCTCGCTGGGCCTGGCTTACCTGGCTTCTTCCCAGGCCGATAGCGCGCCGGACGTGGGTATTCCCGACGCCGAGGTGATCGAACAGCAGAAAACGGTACCGACCCTTGACGACAGCAGCAATCAGCAGGATAATGCTGCGCCAGCCCTCGAGGAAGAAGGACAGTGATAGTCCGGTCTGATGATCGAGTAGCAGCAAGATAAACCAAGCGGAATCTTTCGAGGATGAAATGCTTGGTCTTGAACGGAAGGCAGTCGCAGGATTTATTCTGCCTCTTGTTCGCCCCTGATGCCGAAGTGGTGGAATTGGTAGACACGCTATCTTGAGGGGGTAGTGGCCTTATGGTCGTGGGGGTTCAAGTCCCCCCTTCGGCACCACCTGAGCGCCCCAGCAAGCGGTGCTCGGGAGCACGATTGGCTGGACATGGCGATCTGCTCGTTTCCTTGACCGGAGCGCGAGCGAGTTCCTATAATCGCCAACCTATGATGCGGGGTGGAGCAGTCTGGTAGCTCGTCGGGCTCATAACCCGAAGGTCGTCGGTTCAAATCCGGCCCCCGCTACCAAGTTTGTTGTGAAAGGCCCCTTCCTATGAAGGGGCTTTTTGTTAGCAGCCTGATTTTGGCCATCTGAGTTGTTGACACTAATGCCAATCAGCCACCTAGCTTTCCTCTTTACTCCTGGGTCAGGTGCCTGATGCAACTGCTGTAGGAGCCTTCGTCTGTGGCAAACAAGCACGCTGCGCTGAACGCACTCATCGAGCCGGTGGTCACGGCCATGGGCTTTGAACTCTGGGGGATCGAGCTTTTGCCCCAGGGCAAGCAGTCCCGGCTGGTGGTGTACATCGACAGCCCGGTGGGCATCACGGTCGATCACTGTGCCGACGTCAGTCGTCAGATCAGCGGGGTACTCGATGTCGAGGATCCAATTCCCGGCAAGTATCAGCTCGAGGTGTCGTCACCCGGCATGGATCGCCCCTTGTTTGATCTTGAGCAGTTCGCGCGCTTCAAGGGGTATCAGGTATCCCTGCGCTTGCGGGCGCCGTTCGAAGGGCGTCGCAAGTTCAAGGGGTTGCTGGCGGGCGTCGAGAATGACGAGGTGCTGCTGCAGCTGGACGGCGAAGAGTACTGCTTTCCCATCGATGGCATTGAACAGGCGCGGATCGTGCCGCAGTTCGGTGCATGAGGACTGGTTTTCTGGCGAGGCTTAAGGCATGAGCAAAGAGATTCTGCTGGTCGTTGATGCGATCTCGAACGAAAAGGGTGTACCCCGCGACGTTATCTTCGGCGCGGTCGAGGCGGCATTGGCCAGCGCATCACGCAAGCGTTTCGAAGGTCAGGAAGCGAGCGTACGCGTGCAGATCGATCGCGCCACCGGCGACTACGAGACGTTTCGTCGCTGGGCGGTAGTCGAGGACGATGACTTCGAGAATCCGGATGCCGAAATCAAGCAGTCGTACGCCGAGAGGCGCGACCCGCCGTTGACGCTCGGCGATGTGGTCGAGGAGCGCATCGAGAACGCCGCCTTCGGGCGCATCGCGGCACAGACCGCCAAGCAGGTCATCGTGCAGAAGGTTCGCGAGGCCGAGCGTGCCGAGATCGTGCGGCACTACGCCGAGCGTGAAGGTGAGTTGATCGCCGGCATCGTCAAGAAGACTACCCGCGATGGGCTGATCATCGACCTGGGCGACAACGCCGAGGGCTTCCTGCCGCGCAGCGAGATGATTCCCGGCGAGCGTTACCGGCTCAACGAGCGGGTCCGCGCGCTGTTGTGGAAGGTCGACGCCGAAGCCCGCGGCTCGCAACTGATCCTGACCCGCACGCGTCCCGAGCTGATCATCGAACTGTTCAAGATCGAGGTGCCGGAAATCGCCGAGCAGCTCATCGAGATCAAGGGCGCGGCTCGCGACCCGGGGTCGCGGGCCAAGATCGCGGTCAAGACCAACGACAAGCGCATCGACCCGGTCGGCGCCTGCGTCGGGATGCGCGGTTCCCGCGTCCAGGCGGTATCCAACGAACTGCGCAACGAGCGCGTGGATATCATCCTCTGGGACGACAACCCGGCCCAACTGGTGATCAATGCCATGGCGCCGGCGGATGTGGCCTCGATTCTCGTCGACGAGGATACCCACGCCATGGACGTGGCGGTCGCCGAGGACAATCTGGCCCAGGCCATCGGCCGCAGCGGGCAGAACGTTCGCCTGGCCAGCGAGCTGACAGGCTGGGCGCTCAATGTAATGACCGAAGACGAGGCTGAAGGCAAGCGCGAGCAGGAAGTCGACACGCTGGTCGAGTACTTCATCAATCATCTCGAGATCGATGATGAGCTGGCCCGGATACTGGTCGACGAAGGCTTCACTTCGCTCGAGGAGATCGCCTACGTACCGCTCGAGGAAATGCTGGAGATCGAAGAATTCGACGAGGACCTGGTAGAGGAGTTGCGCGCACGCGCAAAAGATGAGCTGTTGAACCTGGCAATCGCTTCCGAAGAGGCACTCGACGGCGCTCAGCCCGCCGAGGATCTCCTCGAGATGGACGGCATGGATCGTCACCTGGCCTTCACTCTGGCCAGTCGTGGCATCGTCACCATGGAAGACCTTGCCGAACAATCTGTCGATGACCTCAAGGACATCGAGGATGTAGACGAAGAGCGCGCCGCGGCACTGATCATGACCGCCCGTGCGCCCTGGTTCGAGAGTCAAGAGTAACTAGGTCACGGGCTCAGGAGGGTCGTAATGGCAGAGATGACAGTTAAGGATTTTGCAGCCAAGGTGGGGCGTGAGGCGCCCCGCCTGCTGGAACAGATGCAGGAAGCCGGGCTTCCCCACAAGGCGGAAGGCGACGCGGTGTCCGAAGAGGACAAGCAACGCCTGCTCGACCACCTCACTCAGAGTCATGGCGGCGGCCAGGTACCGAAGAATCGCGTCACCCTGACACGCAAGACCAAGAGTCGCATTCGCTCGGGCGACGGTCGCGGCAAGTCGATCGAGGTTTCCGTCCGCAAGAAGCGTACCTACGTCAAGCGCGAGGAAGCCGAGGAGCCGGCGGCGCAGGCCCCCGAACAGGGCCCGCGTCAGCTGGTCGGCGACATGGCCGATGCCTCTCAGGCGCGCGAACAGGCGGAGCGTGAGGCCCAGGCCAAGGCCGCCGAGGCTCAGCCGGACGTTTCGGGCGCCGCCGCGTCGGGCGCCACTGCGTCGGGCGTCGAGGTCCCGGCAACGTCCGATAACAGCGCCCAGGCGGAAACTACCGCGCCGGCCGCCGACGAGATCCGCTCCGAGCAGGATCTTGCCGCTGGCGAGCCGCCTGCGGAGCCGATCGTCGAGGCACCGCCCAAGGAGCCGCGCAGCGACAACCGCCGCGCCAATCCCAAGAAGGCCGCCGCCAAGAAGGATCGCGACACCAGTCGTGACGAAGATCGCGAGGAGCGCGCCGAGCGCCGTCGCGGTGGCGGCAAGAAGGTCAAGCGTGCCGAGCGGCGTGGTAGCCGGCGCGGCGGCCGCGACAGCGGCGGCGGTGGCAAGCACAGCTTCCAGCGTCCGACCCAGCCGATCGTGCGCGAGGTGGCGATCCCCGAGTCGATCAGCGTCGCCGATCTGGCCGACAAGATGGCGATCAAGGCCAACGAAGTCATCAAGGCCATGTTCACCATGGGCGCGGCGGTGACCATCAACCAGACCATCGACCAGGACACCGCGGCGATCGTCGTCGAGGAGATGGGCCACAAGCCCAAGCTGGTCAAGGACGACGCGCTGGAGACCGAAGTCCTCGAGGGCATTTCCTACGAGGGCGAGGAGATCACGCGTTCGCCGGTGGTCACGGTGATGGGTCATGTCGACCACGGCAAGACCTCGCTGCTCGACTTCATCCGGCGCACCAAGGTCGCCACTGGCGAGGCCGGCGGCATCACCCAGCACATCGGCGCCTACCACGTCGAGGATCAGCACGGCGGCGTGACGTTCCTCGACACCCCGGGCCACGCGGCGTTCACCGCCATGCGTGCCCGCGGCGCCCAGGCGACCGACGTGGTCATCCTGGTGGTCGCGGCCGACGACGGCGTGATGCCGCAGACCATCGAGGCGGTCGAGCACGCCAAGGCGGCCGAAGTGCCGCTGGTGGTCGCGGTCAACAAGATCGACAAGCAGGGCGCCGATCCCGACCGGGTCAAGAACGAGCTGTCCCAGCACGGCGTGATCTCCGAAGAGTGGGGCGGCGATACCCAGTTCGTGCACGTCTCGGCGAAGACCGGCGAAGGCATCGATGCCCTGCTCGAGGCGGTATTGCTGGTCTCCGAGGTGCTCGAGCTCAAGGCCGTTCCCGCGGCGCCCGGCAAGGGCGTGGTGGTCGAGTCGCGGCTTGACAAGGGGCGCGGCCCGGTGGCCACCGTGCTGGTCCAGAACGGCACCCTGAAGAAGGGCGACATCGTGCTGGCCGGCCTGCACTACGGCCGCGTTCGCGCGCTGACCAACGAGCTCGGCAAGCAGGTCGACGAAGCCGGCCCGGCGATGCCGGTGGAGATCCAGGGCCTGGACGGCACGCCCGAAGCCGGCGAGGACTTCATGGTCCTGGCCGACGACAAGAAGGCCCGCGAAGTCGCCAACTTCCGTCAGGGCAAGTACCGCGAGGTGCGTCTGGCGCGTCAGCAGAAGGCCAAGCTCGAGAACATGTTCTCGCAGATGGGCCAGGACGAGGTGGCCAAGGTCAATATCGTCCTCAAGGTCGACGTGCAGGGCTCGCTGGAAGCGATCCGCGGGGCGCTCGAGGAGCTCTCCACCGGCGAGGTCGAAGTCGCCGTGGTGTCCTCCGGGGTCGGCGGCATCACCGGCACCGATGCCAACCTGGCGCTGGCCTCCGACGCCATTCTGGTCGGCTTCAACGTGCGTGCCGACGCCGCCGCGCGCGAGATCGTCGAGCGCGAAGGGCTGGACCTGCGCTACTACAGCGTCATCTACCAGTTGGTGGATGAAGTCAAGCAGGCGATGAGCGGCATGCTGGCGCCGGAGTGGAAGGAAGAGATCGTCGGTATCGCCGAGGTCCGCGACGTCTTCCGCGCGCCCAAGATCGGCTCGGTGGCCGGCTGCATGGTCGTCGAGGGTAGCGTCCATCGCCACAAGAAGATCCGCGTGTTGCGCGACAACGTGGTCATCTACGAGGGCGAGCTGGAATCGCTGCGCCGCTTCAAGGACGACGTCAGCGAAGTGCGCAACGGCATGGAGTGCGGTATCGGCGTCAAGAACTACAACGACGTCCAGGTCGGCGACAAGATCGAGGTCTTCGATCAGGTCAAGGTCGAGCGCAGCCTGTGACGAATGGTATGTCGACGCCGATGACGCAGCGAGGAGAGTGAGCCGATGCGCGAGTTCAAGCGTACCGACCGGGTGGCCGACCAGCTCCAGCAGGAGTTGGCGGTGCTCATCCAGCGCGAGATCAAGGACCCGCGGCTGGGCATGGTCACCGTCAGTGGCGTGACCGTCAGCCGCGACCTGGGCTACGCCGACGTCTATGTCACCCTGTTGGGCGACGACGAGCCTGAGCGGATCAAGGAGAACCTCGCGGTACTCAAGCGTGCCGGGGGGTTTCTGCGCAGCCAGATCGCACGCCGGATCAAGCTGCGCCACGTGCCGGAACTGCGCTTTCACTTCGATGAGAGCGTGGTTCGCGGACACAAGCTGTCGTCGCTGATCGACGAGGCGGTCGAGACCGACCGGGCGCGTCACGGCGATGTGGCCGAGGGCGACGAACCGGAAGGCCAACGCTGATGGCGCGTCGTCGCCGCGGCCTGCCGATCGATGGCGTGCTGTTGCTGGACAAGCCCCGGGGCGTGTCCAGCAACCATGCCCTGCAGCGTGTACGCCGGCTTTACCAGGCGCAGAAGGCGGGGCATACCGGCACGCTGGATCCGATGGCCACCGGGCTGTTGCCGGTGTGCTTCGGCGAGGCGACCAAGTTCTCGTCGCAGCTGCTCGAGGCCGACAAGGTCTACCGCACCTACGTGCGACTCGGCGAGATCACCGACACCGGCGATGCCGACGGCGAGGTGATCGAGCGGCGTCCGGTACCGGCACTCGAGGCGGCCGACATCGAACGGGTGCTGGGCGATTTCCGCGGCGAGATCGAGCAGATCCCGCCGATGCATTCGGCGCTCAAGCATCAAGGCAAGCCGCTTTATCAACTGGCCCGCGAGGGCAAGACGATTGCGCGTGCGCCGCGCCGCGTGACGGTTTACGATACGCGGCTGATCGGCCGCGAGCCGGCGGGCTTCGAGTTGGAAGTCGCCTGCAGCAAGGGCACCTACATTCGTACGCTGGCCGGGGACATCGGTACGGCGCTGGGCTGCGGGGCGCATATCAGTGCGCTGCGCCGGCTCAAGACCGGGCCCTTTAAGGCCGCTGACATGTTCGACTTCGCGACCCTGGAGGCCGGGCTGACGGATGGCGGGCACCAAGCGTTGTTGCCGATGGACGTGCTGGTTGCGCATCTGCCGCGTCTGGACGTCGATGACGCCACCGCGCAGCGCGTGCTTCATGGCCAGCGGGCGCCTGTTGATACCATCGGGCTGACCAACGACAGCCTGGTTAGACTCTATCGCGATGCGGCCTTTCTGGGCCTGGTCGCGGTAACGGCGGCAGGGGAGATCGCTCCGCGCCGCCTGGTCGCCGCCGCCTGACCGCGGCTGGCGGCTCTCGCCACTGGGATTTAAGTGGCGCGACCCTGGAGACTGCAAATATGCGTGGTCTCCGACATTCAATGCTCAGGCATATTGCTTACTGGAGAGACAGATGGCTTTGACCGCTGAAAAGAAGGCCGAGATCGTCAACGAATACGGCCGTGGTGACAACGACACCGGTTCCCCCGAGGTTCAGGTGGCGCTGTTGAGTGCCAACATCGATGGCCTGCAGTCGCACTTCAAGACCAACAAGCAGGACCACCACTCGCGTCGTGGCCTGATCCGCATGGTCAACCAGCGCCGCAAGCTGCTCGACTACCTCAAGCGCAAGGATCTGGGGCGCTACCAGTCGCTGATCCAGCGTCTGGGCCTGCGTCGCTAAGCAAGGCCTGTCCGCGGATGATGATGAACAAGCAACCCCTCGGGGTTGCTTGTTCTTTTATGGGGGTGCGGTAGCCCTTGACCCCGTGAACTCCTAAAATGGTCGCCGAGTCAAAAAGACCCCAACATGAAACAGACAAGTTGAAGGAAGTCACCGTGAATCCGGTCAAAAAGACATTCCAGTACGGTCAGAGCACCGTCACCCTCGAAACCGGGCGCATCGCCCGTCAGGCCACCGGCGCCGTGCAGGTCACCATGGACGGCGCGGTGGTGCTGTGCACCGTGGTCGCCAGGAAGGACATCAAGCCGGGGCAGGACTTCTTCCCGCTGGCGGTGTTCTATCAGGAAAAGACCTACTCGGTGGGCAAGATCCCCGGTGGCTTCTTCAAGCGCGAAGGCCGTCCGACCGAGAAGGAAACGCTGACCTCGCGGCTGATCGACCGGCCGATTCGCCCGCTGTTTCCCAAGGGCTTCATGAACGAAGTCCAGGTCGTCTGCACCGTGCTCTCCGCCGATCGTAACCAGGACCCGGACATCGCCGCGATGCTCGGCACCTCGGCGGCGCTGGCGATCTCCGGCGTGCCGTTCAGCGGGCCGATCGGCGCCGCACGGGTGGCCTTCAGCGAAGATCGCGGCTACTTCCTCAACCCCAGCGTCGAGGAACTGGCGGTCTCCGAGCTGGACATGGTCGTCGCCGGTACCGACAAGGCCGTGCTGATGGTTGAATCCGAGGCCAAGGAACTGCTCGAGGACGAGATGCTCGGCGCGGTGCTCTACGGTCACCAGGAAATGCAGGTGGCGATCAGCGCGATCAACGAGTTCGTCGCCGAGGCCGGCAAGCCCAAGTGGGACTGGCAGCCGGCGACGGAAAACGCTGCACTCAAGGAGGCGCTGGCCAGCGGCTTCGAGAGCCAGGTCGGCGAAGCCTACCGGATCACCGACAAGATGGCGCGTCAGGATGCCCTCGGCGAACTCAAGCGTCAGGCGGTGGAGCAGCTGTCCGGCGATGGTGAAGGTCAGTTTGATGCCGACGAGGTGGGTGGCGCCTTCGCCAGTCTCGAGAAGCGCGTGGTGCGCCGCCGGGTGATCGACGGCGAGCCGCGCATCGACGGCCGTAACCACAAGACCGTGCGCCCGCTGGACATCGAGGTCGGCGTGCTGCCGCGCACCCACGGCTCGGCGCTGTTCACTCGCGGCGAGACCCAGGCGATAGTCATCGCCACGCTGGGCACGCTGCGCGACGCCCAGTTGATCGAGTCGCTGGAAGGCGAGCGCAAGGATCGCTTCCTGCTGCACTACAATTTCCCGCCGTACAGCGTCGGCGAAGCCGGCTTCATGGGCGGGCCCAAGCGGCGCGAGATCGGTCATGGGCGTCTCGCCCGGCGCGGCGTCCAGGCGATGCTGCCGAGCGACGAGGCGTTTCCCTACACCATTCGCGTGGTGTCCGAGATCACCGAATCCAACGGCTCGAGCTCGATGGCCTCGGTGTGCGGCTCGTCGCTGGCGCTGATGGATGCCGGGGTGCCGCTCAAGGCGCCGGTGGCGGGCATCGCCATGGGTCTAGTCAAGGACGGGGACAAGTTCGCCGTGCTTACCGACATTCTCGGCGACGAGGACCACCTCGGCGACATGGACTTCAAGGTGGCCGGCTCGGCGGAAGGCGTCACCGCGCTGCAGATGGACATCAAGATCGAGGGCATCAACGAAGAGATCATGGAGACCGCCCTGCAGCAGGCTCACGAAGCCCGCCAGCATATCCTCGGCGAAATGAACCGGGTGATCGCGCAGAGTCGCGAGGAGGTCTCCGTCAACGCGCCGTCGATGGCAACCATCAAGATCTCGCCGGACAAGATCCGCGACGTGATCGGCAAGGGCGGCGCGACGATCCGCAAGATCTGCGACGACACCGGCGCGTCCATCGATCTCGACGATGACGGCACCGTGCGCATCTACGCCGAGGACAAGGCGGCCGCCAAGCGCGCCATCGACACCGTGCTGGGAATCACCGCCGAGGCGGAAATCGGCAAGCTCTACCAGGGCAAGGTGGTGCGGATTGCCGACTTCGGCGCGTTCGTCAACTTCATGCCGGGCACCGATGGGCTGGTGCATATCTCGCAGATCGTGCCCGAGCGGGTCAATGACGTGCGCGACTTCATGAACGAAGGCGACGAAGTGATCGTCAAGGTGCTCGATATCGACAACCGCAACCGCGTGAAGCTGTCGATCAAGGAGATCACCGCCGAAGAGAAGGCAGCCTTCGAGGCGAGCCTGGCCGAGTAACGGATCAGTCCGGCCGGGACAACCCGGCCTGGCCGTAAGGCCAAACAACGGAACGGCCCATCCGCCAAGCGGATGGGCCGTTTTTCATTCAGGCGTACGCGTTTGTGCAGAGCGATGCGCTCAGCGGCAGATCGCCTCGAGCGCCTCGATCAGGCTGTCCATCTCATCGTCGGTGCCGATGCTGATGCGCAGGAAGTCGCGCAGCGCCTCGCTGTTGAAATGGCGCACCAGGATGCCGCGCTCGCGCAGCCCGCCGAACAGTTCGCCGGCATCGAGATCGTGGTGCCGGGCAAGCAGGAAGTTGGTCTGCGACGGCAGCACCTCGAAGCCCAGTTCATCGAGCCGGCGGCGGGTGCGCTCGCGGGTGGCGATCACCCGTTCGCGGCAGGCCTCGAAATGCCCGCGATCGGCCAGCGCCGCAATCCCCGCGGCGCTGGCCAGGCTGTCGATGGGGTAGGAGTTGAAGGAATCCTTGACCCGCTCGAGGCCCTCGATCAACTCGCGCGAACCGAACGCATAGCCCAGCCGCAAGCCGGCCAGGCTGCGCGACTTGGAAAAGGTGCCGACCACCAGCAGGTTGGGATGGATGTCGATCAGCGGAACCGCACTTTCGCCGCCGAAGTCGACATAGGCTTCGTCGACCAGCACCACACGCTCGCTAACCTGTTCGAGCAGTCGGGCGATGGCCGAGCGCGGGTGGCCGTGGCCGGTGGGGGCGTTGGGGTTGGCGAACACCACGCCGCCGCTGTCGGCGCTCAGGGCATCGAGCGGCACCTGCCAGTGATCGTCGAGCGCCAGCGTGCGGTAGCTGATGTCGTAGAGCCGGCAGTAGACAGGATAGAAGCTGTAGCTGATGGCCGGCATCAGCAGCGGTCGCGACTGGCGGAAGAAGGCCTGAAAGGCCAGTGCCAGGACTTCGTCGGAACCGTTGCCGACGAAGACCTGGTCGACGTCGACGCCGTGTTCGCGGGCCAGCGCCTCGCGCAGGGCCCACGATTCGGGGTCGGGGTAGCGGCGCAGATGAGCGGCGGGAAATTCGCGCAGCGCGCGCTCCACGCCAGGGGCCGGCGGATAGGGATTCTCGTTGGTGTTGAGCTTGACCAGTCGCTGGCGCGGCTGCTCCCCGGGGACGTACGGCGTCAGCTCGCGAACTTCCGGGCTCCAGAACTTGCTCATGGTATCTCGGTATCGTGATCGTAAGAATCGGTTGGCGCTCGTCGAGCGCGCTTCAGGACAGTGCTTCAAGTCGCTGTCTCGAGAGGATGCTTGGGTTATGGTGACGTGCCCGAACGAGCCGCGCAAGCCACGGCATGCTAGGCTGCCACTCTTTGATCGCCGAGTCGTATGCATGCTGGCCAAGATTCTCTCGACCCTGCTGCCGGTGTTCCTGATTGCCGGCTGCGGAACGCTCTACGGGCGCTTTCGCACCCCCGACATTCGCAGCCTCAATACGCTCAACATGGAGCTGTTCGTGCCCATGCTGGTGTTTGCGGTGCTGGCCGATCGCCAGGCGCCGCTTGCGGAGTACGCCAACCTGGCGCTGGCCGCCGGGCTGATTGTACTCGGTTCGGGATTGCTGTTGTGGCCGTTGGCGACGCTGCTCAAGCTCAACCGGCGAACCTTCCTGCCGCCGATGATGTTCAACAACACCGGCAACATGGGCATACCGCTGCTGGTGCTGGCATTCGGCGAAGCTGCGCTGCCCGCGGCGGTGGTGGTGTTCGTCGTCGAGATGCTGCTGCATTTTTCGCTGGGGCTGTACATGCTCGACCCGCGCACCCCCTGGTGGCGGCTGTTGCGTATGCCGATCGTGCTTGCCAGCCTGGCTGGGCTGGCGGTCAATCTGAGCGGCCTCCACCTGCCCGGCTGGCTGCTCGAAGCGCTCGACATGCTCGGCGGGGTGAGCATTCCACTGATGCTGTTCGCGCTCGGGGTGCGCATGCTCGACGTCGACTTCAGCGACTGGCGGATGGGCGTGCTGGGCGCCGTGGCCTGCCCGGCGAGCGGTCTGGCGCTGGCCTGGCCGTTGATCGCCTGGCTCGACCTGTCGGGCCTGCAGGCGGCGACGCTATGGGTCTTCGCGGCCCTGCCTCCGGCGGTGCTCAACTATCTGGTGGCCGAGCAGTATCGCCAAGAGCCGCACACGGTGGCCTCGCTGGTGCTGATCGGCAACCTGGGCAGTCTGGTAGTCATGCCGATCGTGCTGGCGGTGCTGTTCGCTCAAGGCGCCGGCTGAACCAAGCGAGGAATCCGCCGGAAACGACGACGCCAGCGGCTCGAGCCGCTGGCGTCGCTTTGCTGCAGTCTCCGCTTCGGCGTCAGCGTTCGATGGCCAGCGCCACCCCTTGGCCGCCACCGATGCACAGTGTCGCCAGGCCCTTCTTGGCATCGCGGGCGATCATCTCGTGGAGCAGCGACACCAGCACGCGACAGCCCGAAGCGCCGATCGGGTGGCCCAGGGCGATGGCGCCGCCGTTGACGTTGATCTTGCTGACGTCCCAGCCGAGCTCCTTGTTGACCGCCATGGCCTGGGCGGCGAACGCCTCGTTGGCCTCGACCAGGTCGAGATCGTCGATGGTCCAGCCGGCCTTCTCCAGGCAGCGCCGCGTTGCCGGTGCCGGGCCGAGGCCCATGATCGCCGGATCGACGCCGGCGTTGGCATAGGCCTTGATGTGGGCCAGCGGTTCGAGGCCCAGCTCGCGGGCCTTGTCGGCGGAGCAGATCATCGTCACCGCGGCGCCGTCGTTGATCGATGAAGCGTTACCGGCGGTGACCTTGCCATCCTTCTTGAAGGCGGGCTTCATGGCACCGAGCTTCTCGGCGGTGATGCCGGCGCGCGGCCCTTCGTCGGCGGCGAAGGTGACCGGATCGCCCTTGCGCTGGGGAATCTCGATCGGCACGATTTGGCTGTCGAAGCGTCCCGACTCGATGGCGGCGCTGGCGTTGCGCTGCGACTGGGCGGCGAAGTCGTCCATCTGCTCGCGGGTGATGCCGTACTTGTCGGCGAGATTCTCGGCGGTGATGCCCATGTGATAATCGTTGAAGGCGTCCCACAGGCCGTCGTGAACCATCGAGTCGATGGCCTTCCAGTCGCCCATGCGCTGGCCGATGCGCGAATGCGGCAACAGGTGAGGCGCCAAGGACATGTTTTCCTGGCCGCCGGCGAGGATCAGCTCGGCATCGCCGCAGCGGATCGCCTGGGTCGCCAGGTGTAACGCCTTGAGACCCGAGCCGCAGACCTTGTTGATGGTCATCGCCGGCACGCCTTCGGGCAGGCCGGCACGGATCGATGTCTGGCGGGCGGGGTTCTGCCCGCAGCCGGCGGTAAGCACCTGGCCGAGCAGGACTTCGTCGACCTGCTCCGGGGCGACGCCGGTACTCGCCAGGATATCCTGAATCACTTTGACGCCAAGCTCGGTGGCAGGAATGCCGGCGAGCGAGCCGCCGAAAGTGCCGATAGCGGTGCGGCGCGCCGCGACAATGACCACGTCTTGCATGGGAGACTCCTTGATACGAGGCGAACGTTTACCTGTTCAGCATAGGGGACTCGGGCGCATGGCGACAATCGACAATCAGGCGGAAAGCGCCGGCGGCGTCTCCGCCGGCTAAAAGGGCTTGGGCAAGAGCTGGGTTCGGCCGGTTTCAGTGCGGCAGCGTCACCGCGAGATTGTCGATCAGTCGCGCCGGACCCAGGTGGGCGGCGCCGAGCAGCACCGCCATGCGGGTGTCGTCGCTGACCGCAGCCAGGTCGTCGTATCGGCGCAGCTCCAGGTAATCGGGCTTGAAGCCGTCCTCGGCTAGCCGGGCGAGCCCTTGACGCAAGGCCTCTTCGCGTGCGGTGCCCCGCTCCAGCGCATCACGAACCTGGCATAGCGTGGCATACAGGCGCGGCGCTCGGGCCCGTTGCTCGGCACTGAGATAGCCGTTGCGCGACGACAGCGCCAGGCCATCCTCGGCGCGCACGATCGGCACGCCGACGACCTCGACCGGGAAGTGCAGGTCGGCGACCAGCTTGCGGATCACCGCGAGCTGTTGGAAATCCTTGCTGCCGAAGCAGGCCAGGTCGGGCTGGAACAGGTTGAACAGCATGCTGACCACGGTCGCCACGCCGCTGAAATGCCCCGGCCGGTTGGCGCCGCACAGACCCTCCGAGACCTCGGGCACCTGAACCGTGGTCTGTGCCGTGGTGCCCTGCGGGTAGAGGGTCTCGTGGCCGGGCGCGAACAGCAGGTCGCAGCCGGCGCGGGCGAGCCGTGCGCGGTCCTCGTCCAGGGTGCGCGGATAGCTGGCGATGTCCTCGCCGGCGCCGAACTGCAGCGGGTTGACGAAAATGCTCGCCACCACGTAGTCGGCGCGCTCGCGGGCGGCGGCGACCAATGCCAGGTGGCCGTCATGCAGGTTGCCCATGGTCGGCACCAGGCCGATGCGCCGGCCTTGGCGGCGCGCTTCGGCGAGGCTTTCACGCAGCGTGGCGATGTCGGTCACGGTGTGCATCAGAAGCAATGCTCCTCGGCCGGAAAGCGGCGTGTCTTGACTGCTTCATGGTAAGCCGTGAAGGCGCCCTGGATCGAGTCGGCCTCGCGCATGAAGTTCTTCACGAAACGCGGCGTGCGCCCTTGGCTGATGCCGAGTATGTCGTGCATGACGAGTATCTGACCGTCGGTGTCGGCGCCGGCGCCGATGCCGATCACGGGAACCTCGAGGGCCTGCTGCATGGCCCGGCCGAGGCTCGCCGGCACGCACTCGAGCAGGATCGCCGAGGCGCCGGCATCGACCAGCGCGCGGGCATCGGCGATCAGCCGTTCGGCCTGCGCGGCGTCGCGCCCCTGGACCTTGTAGCCGCCCAGTTGATAGACGGTCTGCGGGGTCAGCCCGAGATGGGCGCAGATCGGCACGCCGCGCCGCGTCAGCTCCCTGACGCCGTCGGCCATCCACGCCTCGCCCTCGATCTTGATCAGTTCGGCCCCGGCGCGCATCAACTCGCCGGCATCCTGGAGCAGGCGTTCCTGGCTCGAGTTGCTCATGAACGGCAGGTCGACCATCAGCAGGCTGGCACCCTTGCTACGCGCCACGCAGCGGGTGTGATAACAGATGTCGGCGAGGGTGACCGGCAGGGTGCTGGCGTGGCCCTGCAGGACCATGCCCAGCGAGTCGCCGACCAGCAGGACTTCGATGCCGGCCTGACTGGCGACATGGGCGAAGGAGGCGTCGTAGGCGGTCAGGCAACTGAACGGTTCGCCGGCGCGCTTGGCCGCCTGCAGCGTACTCACGGTGACGGTTTTCATGGCGTGCGGTTCTCATATTGCGCTCCGGGCGTGCGGCTATGCCCGGAACTGGCGTGTATTGCGAAGGTTGTTACCATGCAGGGCGAAAGTGTGGAATGGTAACAATCACGCTGCAACTCGACTTTGGCGAAGCTCGACTTTGGCGAAGCTCGACTTTGGCGAAGCTCGACTTTGGCGAAGCTCGACTTTGGCGAAGTTAGTGGCCCGGCGCTGTCAGTACTTGGAGATCGCTGCCGGCGAAGTTCCTGGCGCGTTGTGCCGTGCAAGCGCCATCCAGCACGAGCCCGGGAGCGATATCGGCCAGCGGGATCATGACGAAGGCGCGCTCGAGCAGGGCCGGATGCGGCAGCGTCAGGCGCGCTGACGCCCAGTGCCGGTCGGCGAACAGCAGCAGGTCCAGGTCCAGAGTGCGGGGGCCCCAGTGGCGCTGGCGCACCCGGCGATGACGCTGTTCGAGGGCCTGCAGCTGATCGAGCAGGGCGAGTGGCGACAGGCGGGTGACGATACGCGCCACGGCGTTGACGAAATCGGGCTGGTCCTGGGGGCCGACGGGGCGGCTGCGATACAGCGGCGAGCGCGCCGCTAGCCGAGTGAGCGGCAGACCATCCAGCTCATCGAAGGCCTGCTCGACCTGCCTGACGGGATCGGCAAGGTTGCTGCCCAGGCCGATATAGACCGTGTGCCGTACCGCCGCCATGCGCTCAGTCAGTGCCGTCGCCGGGGTTGCTGCCCTGGCGGCGGCCACCGCGACGTTTGCGCGGCCGGCGCTTGCGCGGCCCCGCGCTACCCGCCGGATCGGCGTCGACCTTGTTCAGCAGGCGACACTGTTCATGCTCGTCTCCGTCCTGAAAGGCGCTCCACCAGTCGCCGAGTCCGGGGGCAATCTCGCCGGCATGTTCGCGCAGTAACAGGAAATCGTACGCGGCGCGAAAGCGCGGGTGTTCCAGGATCTGGAAGGCGCGTTTGCCGCGCCGCTTGGGCAGGCGCTCCTGAAGATCCCAGATGTCGCGCATCGGCAGGCTGAAGCGCTTGGGGATCGAGGTATGCTGGAGCTGGCGCGTAATGACCTGCTGGGCGGCGGTCTGCTGGGCCGGGATCGGCGGCATGCCCTCGGCCCTGAGGCACTGCGAGCGCCACTGCACGCTGGGCCAGAGCAGGGCCCCGAACAGGAAGGCCGGGGTGACCGGGCGCTCGTTGAGAATCCGCTCGTCGGTATTGGCCAGCGCCTGCAGAAGTAGCGGTTCGGCCCACTCGAGCTCGGCCATGGTCTCGTCGGCTTCGGGAAACAGCATGGCGAACAGCCCGTATTCGCGCAGGTGCTGAAAGCTCTGCACGCCGTGGCCCGACATGAATAGCTTGAGCACCTCGTCGAAAAGCCGTGCCGGAGGGATCTGCAGCAGCAGCGGTGCGAGTTCGTGAATCGGGGCTTCGGTGTCGGGGGCGAAGGTGAAGTCCAGCTTGGCGGCGAAGCGCATCGCGCGCAGCATGCGTACCGGATCTTCCCGGTAGCGGGTCGCCGGGTCGCCGATCAGTCGCAGCACCCGCGCGTCGATGTCGGCGAGGCCGCCTGCCCAGTCATGCAGCGAGAAATCGGCGATGTTGTAGTACAGCGCATTGACAGTGAAATCGCGGCGCAGCGCGTCTTCCTCGATATTGCCCCAGACGTTGTCGCGCAGCAGCAGGCCGTCCTCGGACTGGTGGGCGAGATGTTCGCCATGGTCGTCGCCGGGGCGCCCACGGAAGGTGGTGACTTCGATGACTTCCCGGCCGAAGCGCACATGCACGATGCGAAAGCGCCGGCCGATGATCCGTGAATTGCGGAACAGGTCGCGAAGCTCCTCGGGCGTGGCGTTGGTGGCCACGTCGAAATCCTTGGGGGGCTTGCCAAGCAGCGCATCGCGCAGGCAGCCACCGACCAGGTAGGCCTCGAAACCGGCATTGTGCAAGCGGTAGAGAACCTTGAGCGCGCCAGCGCTGAATAGCTGCCGGGAAATGCTGTGCTCTTCCCGGGGAAGGATGTTAAGACCGGAGGGTTCGCCGCCCCCCTCGTGGTTGCCGAACAGAGTCTTCAAACGTTCACCGGGGCGTTGGAGAAAGCGGGTAAATCCTTTGAACATGCCGCGATAGTGCTCGCAGTCTGAGGGAAAGCGCCCAGTGTAGCCGAGCCCCCCCGGCTTGCAAAGCGCCGCCGACAAAAGCGTGGGCTGGTGAAGGGCGGCGCGGAGAATTGCGAACCGATCGCATGCCGATACGCGCCGAGACCTTAAAAGCTCCGATGTGGCAGGAAGGGATAAAAGCGGCTGGGCGGAAAGTAGAAAGGGAAGGCCGGTGGCCTTCCCTTTTAAGCAGTCTGACAGCGTCCGTGCTGTTGATTCTTCTTCGTGATGGCGCATCGCCTTGAATACGCACCACAGTCACCAATCGAATCATCAGGCAAGCATCATGTTGTTGTTCTTGGGTCTCTTCCTGATGGCGACCGCCTCGTATTCAAAACAATAATCCAACCACGACGGCAGGTGTCTGCCTCCCTCGGCGTGTTGTTGTTGTTGCCAAGGGTACTCCTCAGACAGGCCTATTGTTGTTGTTGAACCTGTGCGCGAAGTGTCGCGTCCCGATGATATTGACACCGGAATGTCCCGACGCTGTTGTGCTTCTTGTCGTCGGTGCTGCTAACCGGAATTTTTTGTTGTTGGGCCCGGAAACTCTGCCTCGGCTGTGTTGTCCTTAGTGTTGTCCAGCCTCTGACTGCGGCGGCGATTCTGTTGTTGCTGTTGTTGTGCGCCGCCGCAGTTGTTGTTTTTCTTGTCCTGGTAAAGTAGCAGCGACCATGCCACTTACCGGCTTTTTAATTTTTATCAATCTCTTGCAACTCCTGAGGCTCAAGGCCAAAGTTCTCTTCGGTGCTTCTGTTACCGCCGTTGCGCCACAATGGTGAAATGTGTGGGTGAAGCAGTAACAAGTGGTGCGCTCAGGTCGTCTCGAACTGGCTTTATCATCCATACAAGCGCTGCGGCATGCTGTTAGACCATGGTCGCGAATCCTGCGAAAGGATTATGCCGAGCGGCTCCGCGGCGTCTTCTTGCGAGGAATCCCCAGGCGCTGACGACGTTCCCACAGACACTTGCGACTGATGCCCAGCTTGCGGGCGAGCTCGGTTTCGCTCATCTGGTCCTGATGCTCGAGGACGAAGTGCTGAAAGTAATCCTCGAGGGACAGGTCCTCTTGCTGGTCGCTGACAAAGCTGTCCGGGCAGCTGGCGCCGGCCGCGACGGCGCTGCGTGCGGGGGCAGGGCGAGCGATGACCGGGCCGAGGCCCAGGTCGTCGGAATGGATGAGACTGCCTTCGGCGAGAATCACCCCGCGTTCAAGTGCGTTTTCCAACTCCCGGACGTTGCCCGGCCAGGGGTAGTCGCGGATGTCGCGGCGGGCGGTGCGCGACAGCTTGAGACCGCTGCGCGCGTGGCGTCGGCAGGCGGCGGCCAGCAGCACGTCGGCGATCTCGAGGATGTCGTCCTCGCGTTCGCGCAGCGGCGGCAGATCGATCTGCATGACGTTGAGGCGGTAATAGAGATCGAGGCGGAACTCGCCGTTCTTGGAAAGCGCGTTGAGGTCGCGGTGGGTCGCGGCGATCAGGCGCACGTCGACATGGCGGGTCTCGACCGAGCCGATCTTGCGGATCTCGCCTTCCTGCAGCACGCGCAACAGCCGTGCCTGAGCATCGAGTGGCAGCTCACCGATCTCGTCGAGGAACAGCGTGCCCCCGTCGGCGGCCTCGACCAGTCCGGTGCGCGCCGCGCTGGCGCCGGTGAAGGCACCTTTCTCGTGGCCGAACAGCTCGGATTCGATCAGCGTCTCGGGGATCGCCGCGCAGTTGACGCAGATCAGCGGTGCCTTGACGCGCCGGCTCTGACGATGGATGGCGCGCGCCACGAGTTCCTTGCCGGTGCCCGATTCGCCCTGAATGAGCACCGTCACGTCGGCGGGTGCGGTCTTGCGGATCCGTGTATAGACCGCGAGCATGCCGGGACAGTGCCCGATCATTCCCGAAGGTGTGGCGTTGCCGCGTTGCGAGTCGGTCCCTGCGCCGCGGCGCGGCGCGTGCTCATCGAGCGCCTGGGCGACGCTGGCGAGCAGCTCGTCGGGAGCGTAGGGCTGGGTGACAAAGTCCACCGCGCCTTGCTTGAGCGCCTCGACCGCCGTACGGACGCTGACGTGGCGGGCCGTGATCAGCACCGGCAACGAATCGACGGCATCGATCAGCGCGGTGCCCGGCTCGCCCGGCAACTGCAGGTCGCTGATGATCAGGTCGAATTGCGTCAGATCCAGCTGGTGGGCCTCGATGACCGAGGTGGCCTCGCTGACGCGGTGCCCTCCGCGCTCGAGCAGACGGCGCAGCGCCAGTCGAGGAGTGGCTTCGTCGTCGACGATCAGAATCTGGGGCATCGTTTTTCAACCATCTTCGGTTCGGGGGCGGCCACAGGGACGATGCGCTTGCCGCGGCGCTGGCCGGCCTGGCGATATCCTGACCCGCCCGGCTGGCAACGATCAAGTCCTCGGCCGTGCCGGCTGGAAAGGCAAGCGCGAGTGTAGGGACATCCCGGCCGGATACTCAACCCGACCTGAGTCGTATTCGCGGCGATGGCCGATGTCGTCAGGCCGGGTCCGGCGCCTGGCGCTTGGCCTCGCGATGCAGGCGGGCAGGGTCCCAGGCGGCGATCGCCGCAGCAAGCTGGTCGGTAACCGACGCTCCGGTTAGTTCGCGGGGCGGCGCCTGGTCGAGTGCGACGAGGGCCCGGTGCAGGTAGTCGCGCGGGGCGTCGCCACCCACCGGGATCGCGGCGGCTCGGTTCTGCTTGGAAAGCTTCTGGCCGTTGGCGGCGACGATCAGCGGCAGGTGCAGGTAGCGAGGTTGTGGATAGCCTAGCGCCGCCTGCAACTGCAGCTGCCAGGGCGTGTTGTCGAGCAGATCGGCGCCACGTACCACGTCGCTGATGCCCTGCTCGGCGTCGTCGACCACCACCGCGAGTTGGTAGGACCACAGGCCTTCCTTGCGCTTGAGCACCACATCGCCCAGCGCTGCGGGATCGTAACGCTGCTCGCCGAACAGCCGGTCGTGCCAACTCACCGGGCGCAACGCCAGTTCGCTGCGCAGACGCCAGGCCAATGCTCGTTCGGGACGCAGCGGGCCGCTGCGACACCAGCCGGGGTAGATCGGGTAGTCCCGCCACTCCTTGCGCGAGCAGCTGCAGGGGTAGGCCAGGCGCTGTTCGGCCAGCCGCGCCAGCACGGCCTGATAGGGCGCGTCGCGCTCGCTCTGGATCATCACCGCGGCGTCCCAGCTGAGGCCGTAGGCCTCGAGCTGGCGGCGGATGGTGTCGCTGGTGCCTGGCGGGCAGCGTGGCGGATCGACATCCTCGATCCGCAACAGCCACTCGCCGCCGACGTGGCGGGCGTCCAGAAAGCTGGCCAGCGCGGCGACCAGCGAACCGAAATGCAACGGCCCCGAGGGGGTCGGGGCAAAGCGTCCACGGTACCCGGACATCGCTATCTCCTCGCAGTGGCCAGCAGAGCAATCGCAGTTGAACTGACGAGGGGCGCTGGGGATAAGCCCCGAGCGACAACGCTATCTGCGATAGCCCTGCAGTGGCCAGGCCATGACCTGGCATTCGGCGGTTCTGAAATCGGGTAGGGTCCGGGGTCACCCCCGGAGCCCTCCCACACCACCGGGCATACGGTTCCGTACCACGGCGGTTCGCGAAGAACGGCTGAGCCACCTTACCGTATCAAGTACCGAGATCAG
>NZ_JAIRBP010000015.1:0-86643 GCF_021151495.1 Halomonas sp. IOP_31
CCCGATCACGGGCTCGCGGGTACCGCAACGAGGGCTACTTCATCACCATGATCTATCTGATTGGCAGCCCGGTGGGGAGCCTGCTGGATCAGGCCAAATCCACATGAAACGTCGAAGAGCCTGATGAATATAGTCATCGCAGAAAAATTTGATGATGATATTCATCACTATATCTTGGACTTTAGTCTACATTTAAAAGATATTATTTTCAATAAAATCAATGAGTTAATTATAAACATAACTTGGCATACATCTTGCTTCTTCTGTTTATGGCACATACAGAACATATGTGATGTATTTGCCCATCACAAAGATAAACGATGGCCACAACTTCGGAGACACGCCATGGCTACTTGGAAACACCGCGCAGATGGCACGGAAGCGCCATATATTCCCTTGGGGCCCTTTAAGCTACGCCTTCCTTTTATTCATTACCGCTTCGAGTTGCCCGACTACTTGCAAGGCTTATTAATGTGCGCGGTAGATTTGGCCGCCATTCCCTTAATGACTGAATTGTTGGGCATGCCGTTTGAGGCTGCCTTAGCAATCGTCATGCTTAACGGTGTGCTTTACCTTTTACACCATCTTTTGGGCGATCCCGTTGTTCCTGGTTGGATCACGCCAGCTATTCCTCTGGTCATGGCCTATGTCGCTACCTTCCCTGAGGGAGAAGCCCGTGTGCATGCGCTGATATCCTTCCAATTGATGTTGGGCATATTAGCCCTAATTTTAGGCCGAACGGGGCTGGCAAGCAAAGTAGTCAGAATGATCCCCTCTGCTATAAAGGCCGGTGTGATAATGGGTGCCGGTTTGGCTGCTGTAGTGGTTATCTTCGAAGAAGGGGGACGCTTTGAACAGTATCCCTTTACTATCAGCATTGCCGTTGGTTTAGCTTTCTATCTTATATTTTCTCGTCATTTCAATAAATTGAAAGCACAAGGCGGCTTGTGGGGAGTCTTGGGTAAGCTGGGTATTTTCCCAATCATTGTACTGGCGATTATAGTTGCGCCGTTATTTGGTGAGGCCCCGTGGCCGGACATGGAATGGGGCTTTAGTCAGCCTGATTTCATGCTGATGTTTAGTGAGTACACGGTTTTTGGGGTGGGGTTGCCACCGCTGATGATGTTTATAAGTGCGATCCCTACGGTGCTGGCGGCATACATAGTTTTATTTGGTGATGTCCTCCAAAGTAAGGCCCTGCTGGATGAAGCTGACGAGAAGCGTCTTGATGAAAAGATCGATTATGACCCTAACCGGGCCCACCTGATCTTTGGCGGCCGCAATTTTCTTATGAGTATTCTGGGTCCTGATGTGGTAATGGCAGGCCCACTCTGGGCGGCGATGCATGTCGTTATTACTGAACGTTATAAGGAAGGCAAGGATACCATGAATTCTATCTTTGGCGGCTCTGGTTCCTTTCGTTGGGGGACTAATACTGGCCTGCTACTGATGCCTATCGTTAGTTTGGTTCAACCAATTCTTGGCATTGCGCTCGCACTGACTCTGTTAATTCAAGGTTATGTCAGCGTTCGCATCGGCATTATGGAAGCGCGGAGTCAACGCGACTTAGGCATTGCTGGGGTTATTGCTGCTGTGTTGGTGACTAAGGGGGCTGCGTGGGCTTTCGCCGTAGGTGTCGCGCTGTGTGCACTTATTTATGGAAAGAGATTCTTCACTGGCGAGAATGATGAAACCTTTGTTAAGGACGTAGTCGGTAGCGATGCTTTCTTAACAAATACCACCTCCGAGCAGTCTAGCAACCTGTCGGATCCGGCTGCCCCGGCCGACTCTCGCTGACATAGCCAGCATACCTGTCGGAGTTCCGGCAGGTATCTTCTTAGGTATTACAGGTAATGCAACGGATCACGGAAGACCTGACGATAGAAGCGGCACTAGCCTTGTTTCATGAGCAGGGCGAGGATGCTGTGGAGGTATTTAGCAATAAAGGAAAGGTAATGGGCATGCTGACCCATGCTGATATAACAGCTGCAGCGCAGGGTAGTAAACTTGAGCAACGAATTGGGGAATATATTGGACGTCGTGCTGGGGATATACCAAGAGTGCCTTCGGCCAACAGTGTCAATGGTGAAACGCTGCGCTCGGTTCTGGATGCCCTCCACGATGGGGTCTATATCACCGATGCCCAAGGCGTCACAGTAAGCGTAAATAAGGCTTATGAGCGTATTACCGGCATTCGCCGCGAGGACATAGTCGGCAAGCATATGTCTGATTTGGTTGAGGAAGGATATATCTCGAAATCGGTGTCATTAGAGGTTATTCATGAAAAACGTCCTATTACTCTGGTGCAATCTATCAAGGGTGATAGAAAGATTGTTGTTAGCGGTACACCGATGTTTGATGAGTTGGGTTATTTAAAATATGTAGTCACCAGTGTTCGCGACGTGACTGAACTGCTACTTGCCAAGCATGCCCAAGATCAGCTTGAACAAATCAAACGTACTCGTGAGTTCCATAGCATTGCGGAAGAGTTCGGCGATCAGGAACATCGCATAATTTCCAGCACTCAAACCAAAGATTGTTATGCACTAGCCAAACGCGTCGCGACGACCCAAGCCAAGGTGCTGATTCAGGGCGGAACGGGGACTGGCAAAACTATGATGGCACGCTATATCCATCGATGCAGCGAGCGTGCAAAAGGACCTTTTGTAGAGCTGAATTGTGCCGCCGTACCCGAGGGGTTAATCGAAGCTGAGTTATTTGGTTATAGTTCTGGAGCATTCACTGGTGCCTCACAACGTGGCAAACAGGGGCTCCTGGATACGGCCCATGGTGGCACTTTATTTCTCGATGAGATCGGCGACCTTCCACTATCAATACAGGTTAAACTACTTAAAGTTATTGAAGATAGTCGTTTTTTTCCGGTTGGCGGCACCGAACTGCGCTATGCTGACATACGTTTAATTACCGCAACTCACCAAGATCTGCAGGAGCGAATTCGAGATGGTCGCTTTCGTGAAGATTTATATTACCGCATCAGTGTCGTACCTCTGATGCTCCCCCCACTGTGTCAGCGTAGCGACGAAATTATTCCATTACTACGCCATTACTTGGATGTATTTAATCAGCGCTATGGACGATCGTGTCGCTGGCATCTCGAGACGCTAGAGTTGCTGCTGGCCCATAGCTGGCCAGGTAATATCCGCGAATTGATTAATCTAACAGAGCGTTTGGTGGTTACCACGAGCGAAGACGAAATTACCCCGCGCTGGCTCCCTGTTAACACTATACCACCAGTAGCGACTCCTAGAAGCCTCCCTAATGGCACTTTGCGAGAACAGGTCGCTGCGCTGGAGCGCCAGTTGATTGAGACGGCACTGCAGAAATATGGCACTACTCGGGCAGCCGCCGCTGCGCTTGGTATTGACCAGTCTACCTTGGTTAAAAAGACACACCGCTGGCGTTACACCGCCAATACTAATAGAAAGCAATAACGAGAGTATCCTATGAATATTAAAGAATTTTCCTTTTTCAAACAGCAATGTCTCATTAATGGTGTCTGGATAGACGCCGACAGTGGTAAGCGTATCGAGGTCAACGATCCCGCAAGCGGCGAGATCATTGCTCATGTGCCTGCCCTGGGCGCTGACGAGACGAACCGTGCTATTGAGGCGGCTCAGGCTGCTTATCCCGCTTGGCGGGCTTTTACTGCCTCAGAACGAGCCGCGGTCTTGAAGCGCTGGCATGCATTGGTGATGGAACATGAAGAAGCCTTAGGATTGATGATGACGCTTGAGCAGGGTAAGCCTCTGAAGGAGGCTCGCGGCGAGATCGCTTATGCTGCGAGTTTCATCGAGTGGTTTGCAGAGGAAGCCAAGCGTCTCTATGGCGATACCATCCCGGGGCATGCTCGCGACAAGCGTATCTTGGTGACCCGTGAACCGGTAGGTGTATGTGCTGCCATTACGCCATGGAATTTTCCGGCGGCAATGATAACTCGTAAGGTCGCTCCGGCGCTTGCCGCTGGCTGCACCATGATAGTCAAGCCGGCCCAGGAGACTCCGCTTACTGCCCTGGCGCTGGGAGCATTAGCCGAACAGGCCGGTGTACCTGCAGGTGTGCTCAATATCGTTACTGGCCCATCCCGTGAGATCGGCCCGGTACTCACCGACAGCCCTGTAGTCAGAAAGCTGAGCTTCACCGGCTCCACTCCGGTCGGCGCCAAGCTGATGGCCGCCTGTGCTCCGACAGTGAAGAAAATATCACTGGAGTTGGGGGGGAATGCTCCCTTCATTGTTTTTGATGATGCTGATTTAGAGGCCGCTGTGGCAGGTGCACTAGATAGTAAATTCCGTAATGCAGGTCAGACTTGCGTTTGTGCCAACCGCATTTACGTACAGAGCGGAATTTATGATGCTTTTGTTGAGCGGCTTGCTCAGAGGACGGCCGAGCTGGAGGTAGGTGTAGGTAGCGAGGAGGGAGTCGAGGTTGGCCCTCTGATTAATAGCCAAGCCATAGAGAAGGTCGAAGCGCATATTAAGGATGCGCTTGCCAAAGGTGGCCAACTACTAACCGGGGGCCAGCGTCACGCCTTGGGTGGAGGCTGGTTTCAGCCAACCGTTATTTCAGGTGCTACGGCTGACATGGCTTGTGCTAAAGAAGAAACCTTTGGCCCGCTGGCCCCTGTGTTCCGCTTCGATAACGAAGCTGATGTCATTGCTGAAGCTAACGAGACCGAGTTTGGACTGGCAGCTTATTTTTATTCAGAGAGCGTTACACGTATTTGGCGAGTTTCTGAGGCGCTGGAATATGGCATGGTCGGTATCAATACTGGATTGATATCTACTGCCTCGGCGCCTTTTGGTGGTGTGAAAGCCTCTGGCATTGGTCGAGAGGGGTCACGTTATGGTCTCGATGAATATACAGAACTTAAATACCTGTGCCTCGGTAATATTAAATAATAGTAAATAGTTAAATAATGCCAATATAAGTTATATAAAGTGGAGCAAATATGAAAACTCGTGCAGCAGTAATACGCCAGATGTCTCTGGAGCGGCCTTACGGTAGGACAAAGCCGCTGTGTATTGAAGAAATCGACCTTGATCCGCCCGAGCGTGACGAAGTACTGGTTCGTGTGCGTGCAGCAGGGTTGTGTCACTCCGATCTCTCGACAATCAACGGCGACCGCCCTCGCCAGCTGCCAATGGTGCTTGGCCACGAGGCGGCTGGTGAAGTAGTCGAAGTGGGACCTGGCGTCGATAACTTCGCCCCTGGTGATCACGTGGTATTCTCATTCGCACCAAATTGTGGATCATGCAATTTTTGCTTATCTGGGCGAGGGTCATTATGCAAGCCAGGCGCTGAGGCCAATGCTGCCGGTACTTTATTAGGGGGAGGCATCCGACTTCATCGCGGCGATGAGAGCATCAACCATCATATCGGTGTATCCGGTTTTGCCGAGTACACTGTTGCCTCACGCCATTCCCTGGTCAAGATTGATCCGACAGTGCCGTTTCATATCGCAGCGCTATTTGGTTGTGCAGTACTAACCGGAGTAGGAGCAGTCGTGCATTCAGCTGGGTTGCGTCTTGGACAGTCTGTTTTGGTGGTTGGACTCGGCGGTGTAGGCTTATCTGCGGTGCTTGGGGCTCTCGCAGGTGGAGCGAGGCAGGTCATTGCTGCCGACATTAGTCCTGAGAAGCTTGAAATGGCAAAGGCAATGGGTGCGACTCACTGTGTTAATAGCGCTGATCCTGATGCGCTGGAACAAGTACGTGACTTGTCAAGTGGCGGTGTAGATATCGCTGCAGAGTTTGCCGGGGTTGCTAAGGCACTAGAGTTCGCTTACGAGGCGACGGGTAAGGGTGGTACTACAGTAACATCGGGGTTACCGCATCCTGATGTTAGGCTTTCGATTAGTCCGACCCGTATGGTTGCTGAAGAACGTAAGCTGATAGGGTCTTATCTTGGGGGCCATGTACCTGCGCTGGACACGCCGGAGTACATCGCACTTTATCAGGCTGGACGTTTGCCGGTTGATAAACTGCTGACCCACCGCTTAACACTTGATGAAATCAATGAAGGTTTTGATATGTTGGCCGAAGGTAAGGCTATTCGACAGGTCATAGAGTTCTGACCTAATAAAGTAACGAGGACTGCGAGGCGTATTACAGTGCCTTTCAAAACCTTGAAAGCCGCCTCAGCCATTCCTAGATTTTCGGTATGGCTAGCTGTGTAACCCTATCAGGTGACTGAAGATTGGTAGTCCGCCGAGCCTTCTCCCCGATAGCGGCGCACCCATTTATAGACCGTTCAGCCTGAGCCGTCGGCCCAACGCAGGCTTCGAGCCCTGCTGAGGCGTATCGAAGATCTACAGACTCTTGAGCGCATGGAACGCAACCGTCTGAAGGTAGCAACCGATACGAGTGTGCAGGCCTCGATCCGCGGCGTACTTGATCAGTTGCACACACAAATCACGGAGCTGCTGACCGCGGACAAGGATCATATCCATAATGACTCCAGCCTACGGCACAAGCGCGATCTGCTGCTCAGCATTCGCGGAATCAGTGACAAAACGGCGGCTTGATTGCTGGCTGAACTCGGCGATCCGCTAACGTTCACCGACGCGCGCGGGATCGTGGCTTTTGCTGGCTTGAATCCGAAGCTGCAGGAATCCGGCCAACATAAAGGTACTGCGCGCATCTCGCGCGCAGGCTCGGCCCGACTCCGCGCGGGTCTCTACATGTCAGCCATCGTCACCATGACCCCGCTGTCAAGGCACTTCAGGAGCGCCTCCGAAAACGGGGCAAGGCCGGGAAGCAAATCGTCTGCGCCGCTATGCGTAAACTGCTGCATCTCGTTTATGGCGTGCTCAAATCCGGCAAGCCGTTCGATCCGGCATTGGCTATTGCAAGCTGATACGCAAGACGGTATCCATCGAGAGATCACAGCTAGGCGCCGAGGCCGCGCTCCACTACCGAGCCGCCTACCTGGAAGAGCAATCCGTACGGCTGGGACACCGGTACAGTCTTAACTAGGTTAGTAGTCAGGAATGCTGAATAACGCAAGTGGTGCGCTTATTGCCTGAACTCAGGGCATTAACGCCCAAGTATCTCGTCCACTCGCTCGCGGTTGTCTTCGATCCACGCGGCGGCAGAGGCCTCGAATGAGGTGCCATCCTCCTCGTACGCGGCCATCATCGCTTCCAGCTCGGCTACGCTGATGCTCCACTGAGACATGATGTCGTAGGCGCGCGGGTACTTATCTTCGATACCCTGATAAGAAAGCACGAAAACGCTGTCGTAGTTGATAATGTCCTTCCGTATCCTCCAAAAACTTCAGGTCATACTGCGAGAACATGGAGTGCGGACGCCAGCCTGTGATGATGAACGGCTCTTTCTTCGGCATCTTTTCCCTGAGAACGCCCATCATGGCGGCCTCGCTGGTGTAGGCGAGCTGATACCCATCAAGGTCATAGTCTTCATCTGCCATCACCTGCTCGGAGATATCGACGATGCCTGCACCGGCGCCTATGGTCACTACCTGGCCACCGAACTTGTCAGCCTTTCCCGCCAAGTCGCCGATGGTTTCTGCTTCGACATAAGCAGGTACCACCCAGCCTAGCGGCACGTTTTCATAACTGGTGGCGACTTTCTGTAGATCACCTTTGTATTCGCTCCACAGCGCCTGCTCAGTGTAGGGCAGCCAGGCGTCCATGAAAAAATCGATCTGCTCGATCTGCATGCCCTGAAAGATCGCCGGTTGTGCAAGCAGCTTCTTCTCGACGCTGTAGCCCGCCTCTTCCAGAATCTGCTCGGCGATAGCTGTCGGCGCTTCGGTGCTGGTCCAGGCCGGCATGCCGAAGGTAATGGTGGTGTCCTCGACGCCCTCGGCGGCCAGCGGCAGTTGATCGGTGGCATGGGCACCTGCGGCGATCAGTGTGGAAGCCAGAAATGTCGTGGATATGCGTGTGAATGTCATACGTTTTTCCTTTGGTTTTGGTCAAAAGATCCCTGGTCACTGCTTTTCGGCAGGCGCGGTAAGTTTGCCGAAGGCCTCGCGCAGGGTTTCCGGGGTAAATTGCAGTGCATCAACGTTATCGTCATGCCAAGCAGCATACTTGCGCCCTTCCAGGCACTTGATCATGTTGTCAGTGTTCAGCACTTCTAGGGAGTAGACCCAGTTGGCCATGATCGTCAGGGCGGCCATGTGGGCGCCCTCGTTGGAGGCTGTACACATGTCGTGCACTAGATGGATGCGGTAATCGCGGAAGTAGGCATCGAACACTGATGTCATCAAACAGCCGTCTGTCACGACACCGCCGATGATCAGTTGCTTTACGCCAAGGCTTTTCAGCATCAGGTCCAGGCTGGTGTCGAAGAAGGCGCTCCAGCGGTATTTATCGATCACGACATCAGTGCCCTGCGGCTTGACCGCCTCCAAAATCTCGACGCTATCGCGGTTATCGGCGTAGAACTGCGGCTCGCCGCTAGCGTGGCGAGGCTCGTCAAGCGAGAGCCCGATACCGTCGCGGCGATTGATCTGTCGTGTGTAGATCACTGGAATACCGGCCGTGCGGCAAACATCGATCATGCGCTGAGTGTTACGCACCACGCCATCTAACCCGGACAGGCCGAAGCCGCTCTCTTTCTGCAGATCAATCACCACCAGGGCGGTTTCATTTTTCTTCATGCTTGACGTTCTCTTGGTTGGATTCGCGGCCCGATGACTGCTCGTCGCGCTCGGGCCGGGGAAAATGCTCGAAGATCTCACCCGACTCCATGGCATTGGCCAGCTGCATGATCCAGCGCAAGTAGGCTTTAGAACCGCTTATCAGCGCCTGATCCTTAGCGGCCTGCTCTCTGATCTCGCTGTCCGCTGCGTGATCGGCGAGCTCGAGCATCACCGGCTCGGTCTGTTCGATTGCCTTGTGAATGGTGCCGCGCTCCAGGCGCAGCATCTTGACCATGAAGCTCAGAAAGTTCTTGAAGAAGTCCTTCCCGGCTATGTAGTGATCCTTGCGATCGCCTTTCTTCCATACCTTCACCACCATGCCGGTATCGATCAGCTCACGGATGCCGGTGCTGACGCTCGCCTTGCTCATGGCGACCTCGTCCTTGATTTCGTCAAGCGTCAGCGATGATTCGGCGAAATAAAGCACGGCATAGATCCGCCCCACCGAGGGCGTGACGCCATAGGCCACCATGCTCTGGGCAATGGCGCTGATCATTACGTCGCGCGCCTGCTCCAGGCGCTGCGTGTCCATCTCCTGCATGGCAAAGCCCTATATTCAATATATTTTGAACATACTGAACAAAATAAATATAAAGATGCGGGTCGTCAAATCAGCGTCGAACAGTGGTGCCCGAACAGTGAGCGCCTTGCCCAGCAAGCCCTTCGTCAGCCCCTGCATTTAGGTGTGTGAACCCATCGGGTCGTTCACGGAAAGCTCCAGCCGGCTGACTGGGAGATCGATTGGTTCGCATCTCCAGTTTCGGGGTAGGCTCCGGATGAACAAGCTTAGAGAGATCACAACCAGTATCCGGCCGCTCGACAGAAAAAGGCCGCCACCCGACCGGGAATGGCGACCTCGCCGTTCTGGGGCGACGCCTCGCTCAGAAGCGATACGTGGCGTACAGTTCTACCAATTGCGCGGTGTCGTCATGGCCAGCAAAACGCTCGTCGGCGCCCTCGCCGGAAAAGGCCACTCCGTAGATAGCCGACAGCGACAACTGGGGCATCAGCGCCCAATCACTGTAAAGGTTGAACTCGTGAGCAAAGTCACCGCTGTCGGCCCCCGGCGATCGTGGTAGCGAAAGCGATAACCGATCGCGCCGATTTCCAGCGAGTCGCTGGGCATCAACGAAAACCTGAGCGTGTCGATGTCGAGGTTGCTGTTGAACAGCATGTACTCGCCTTCAATCTCGCCCATGAACCAGTTGCCCCAACCGCCTGCGAAATCGTAGAACAGCGTGTCGTAATCGGCACCGAACTCAGCTCGCCGATAGGCCAATTGTGGCCGCCAGGGCACGTCGCTGAACGTGTAGGTGCCCTGTTGATACCAGCCGTCGGCATCCACGCGTCGCCGATACGCTGCGCGAACGCTTCCATTGTGACCAGGGCCCCGGCGGACGGAGCCCCAGCGAGCGGAATCCAGGCCAGTGATGATCCCTCTTTACGCAGCGAGGACATGAACCATGGCCCTGATGATCACCGACGAATGCATCAATTGCGACGTCTGCGAACCCGAGTGCCCCAACGACGCCATCTCGGCCGGCGAAGAGATCTATGTCATCGACCCCAACCTGTGCACCGAATGCGTCGGTCACTTCGACGAGCCCCAGTGCCAGCAGGTATGCCCGGTAGACTGCATCCCGCTTGACCCGACGCGCAGCGAGACCCGCGACCAGCTGCTGAAGAAGTACGAGCTGATCAGCGCCGCCTGATTCCCGAGCGCATTGCGCCACCCGGATCGTCACGCGACACCGACGCGCCACAACGTCAAGGCCAACGCCGAGCAAGGAATCCGCGTGTCTGCCGCACCCGCCCCCGCATACCCCGCCACCCAGCGAGTCTGGGCACTGGCCTGGCCGATCATCCTGTCCAACATCACCGTACCGCTGCTCGGCCTGGTCGATACCGCGGTGGTCGGCCACCTGCCGGAATCGCGCTACCTCGCCGGAGTGACGCTGGGTGCGATGCTGTTCAGCTTTCTCTATTGGGGCTTCGGCTTTCTGCGCATGGGCACCACCGGTCTGACCTCGCAGGCGCAGGGCCGCGACGACGCCACCGCGGTGCGCAACCTGCTCGGCCAGGCGCTGGTGATGGCGCTGGTCATCGGCGGCCTGCTGATCGTCTTCTCGCGGCCGTTGACCGCCCTCGGCCTGTGGCTGCTCGACGGCAGCGCCGAGGCCACCGCGGTGGCCCGCGACTACGCCGTCATCCGTTTCCTGTCGGCGCCGGCGGTGCTCGCCAACTACGCGATTCTCGGCTGGTTCCTGGGCCAGCAGAACAGCCGCGTGACGCTGGCGATCCTGGTGCTCACCAATAGCGTCAACATCGTCCTCGACCTGCTGTTCGTGGTCGGCCTGGGAATGGCCAGCGACGGCGTCGCCTGGGCCACGGTGATCGCCGACTACACGGCGCTGACGCTGGGGCTATGGCTGGTGCGCCGCCAGCTCGCCGAACTCGGCGGCGTGTTTCGCCGCGAGCGGCTATGGCGGCTGGCCGCCTACCGCGAACTGTTCCAGGTCAACAGCCAGCTGTTCCTGCGCACCCTGGGGTTGCTGTTCGCGCTGGCCTTCTTCACCGCCCAGGGCGCCAGCCAGGGCGACGTGGTGGTCGCCGCCAACGCCGTGCTGTTGCAGTTCATCATGCTCACCTCGTACAGCCTCGACGGCTTTGCACAAGCCGCCGAGGCGCTGACCGGGCGCGCCATCGGGCGCCGCGACTGGAACGAATTCTCCGCAGCGGTCGGCGCCGCAGCACGCTTCTCGCTGTTGACCACCGTCGCCGCCATGCTCTGCTTCACGCTCGGCGGCACGGCACTGATCGCCCTGCTCACCGACCTGCCGGCGGTTCGCGAGACCGCCGCCGACTACTTGCCGTGGATGATCCTGATGCCGGCCCTGGCGGTCTGGAGCTATCTGCTCGACGGGGTGTTCATCGGCGCCACGGCGACCCGCGAGATGCGCAACAGCGTGTTCGCCGGGCTGATCGTCTACCTGCCTGGCTGGTGGTTGCTGACCGGCCCGCTGGGGCTCGGCAATCTCGGCCTGTGGCTGGCCTTTCTGCTGTTCACGCTGGTGCGCTCGGTGACGCTGGGCGGGTACTACCTGCACTACCGCCGCACGCGCTGGAGCGACCGGGTCGAGGCCATTGGCCACAAGTAGCGTTGACCGGAGACGCCGACGCGGGTTATCGGTTACGCAAGGTTACCGCTATGCTTTGCTAACGCGCCGCCAACAACAAGCGAGACATCCATGCTCAAATACCTGTCACGACCAGCCGTGAAACTGGTCGACCGCTACCTGCCCGACCCCTTCATCTTCGTGCTGCTGCTGACCCTGGTCGCCGCCGCCGCGGCGATCGGCGTGGAACGTCAGACGCCACTGGCGGTGCTGCGTTTCTGGGGCGACGGCTTCTGGGACCTGCTGACCTTCTCGATGCAGATGCTGCTGGTGCTGGTGACCGGCTTCATGCTCGCCAGCTCACCGCCGGTCAAGCGCCAGCTGGCCCGGCTCGCCGGCAAGGCCGGCACGCCGGCGCGGGCGATCGTGCTGGTCACTCTGGTGTCGCTCGCCGCGAGCTGGATCAACTGGGGCTTCGGGTTGGTGGTGGGGGCGCTGTTCGCCAAGGAGCTGGCCCGTCAGATCCGCGTCGACTACCGGCTGCTGGTCGCCAGCGCCTACTCCGGCTTCGTCGTCTGGCACGCCGGGCTGGCCGGCTCGATCCCGCTGGTGATCGCCACCGAGGGCCACTTCACCGCCGACCAGATCGGCGTGATCCCGACCTCGCAGACGATCTTCTCGCTGTTCAACCTGGCGATCGTCGTCGCGCTGTTCATCGCGGTACCGCTGGTCAACCGCTGGATGCTGCCCGACGACAAGGACAGCGTCTACGTCGAGGCGGATAAGCTCAGCGACGTCGAGCCTCACGACGGTGTGGCCACGCGTCCCGCCGAGCATCTCGAGAACAGCGTCAGCCTGGCCTGGCTGGTGGGCATTCCGGGGCTTTTGTTCCTGCTCGATCACTTCCTGCTGCGCGGTGGCGGCCTCAACCTGAACGTCGTCAACTTCCTGTTCCTGTTCCTGGCCATCGTCCTGCACAGGACGCCACGCCGCCTGCTCGACAGCCTCAACGAGGCGATCAAGGGCGGCGCGGGGATCGTCATTCAGTTCCCTTTCTATGCCGGGATCATGGCGATCATGGTCCAGTCGGGACTCGCCGAAACGCTGTCGCAGGGCTTCGTGTCGATCGCCAACGCCGACACGCTGCCGTTCTGGACGTTCATCAGCGCCGGGGTGGTCAACTTGTTCGTGCCCTCCGGCGGGGGCCAGTGGGCAGTCCAGGCTCCGGTCATGCTGCCCGCGGCCCAGGCGCTGGGCGCCGATGTTCCGCGCATCGCCATGGCGGTGGCCTGGGGCGACGCCTGGACCAACTTGCTCCAGCCGTTCTGGGCGTTGCCGGTGCTCGCCATCGCCGGGCTCAAGGCCAAGGACATCATGGGCTTCTGCCTGATCCAACTGGTGGTCACCGGCGTCATCATCAGCCTGGGGCTGAGCTATATACCTTGAGTGGCCATACCCCGAGCGACCGGCGCTGACCGCCAGGGTACAGGCTAGCCGGTCGTGCGACCGACTCGGTGCTGCTCGCTCAGCGCTTGTCGCTCAATCCTTCTCGGGAGTAAAGGCCGGCGGATCGCTGGCCGGAAACGATTCGCTGCTGGCCTCGTCGACGCGGGCCCCCTCCTCGCCCGGCGGCGGCGAGGTGAGTACCGCGCCGAGCCGGCCGTCGGGGTCGTCGAGCAGCGTCAAGCGGTCGCTGGCAGTGGCCGAAAGCCGGGTGTAAGGCAGCCAGCGGAAGTTGCCGTCGGTGTCGACGATGCGCGCATACTTGCCGCCCAGCGCATCGACGTCGCCCAACCGAGTGCCATCCAGGGCCTGCACCGTGACACCGACATGAAAGGCTGCATCCATGTTAAGCCTCCTCATCCGTTGATCGTCCTACCAGTACAGCACAAATTGCATTCGATGCCCCAAGCCGCGGGCTCCCGTGCGCGCCCTCAAACATGATACAACCGGGGCTGCGCCACTGCGCATGCCCGACCGAGAGCCGACCGAGAGACCGCGCACCGTGACGAGCCAGCCCATGACGCCCAATGACATGCCCCGCCAGCACTCCCTGACCATGACCGTGCTGATGACCCCCGACATGGCCAACTTCAGCGGCAAGGTCCACGGTGGGGCGGTTCTCAAGAAACTCGACGAGGTCGCCTACGCCTGCGCCAGTCGCTATTCCGGCAGCTATGTGGTGACCCTGTCGGTCGATCAGGTGCTGTTCAAACAGCCGATCCACGTCGGCGAGCTGGTGACCTTCCTGGCCTCGGTCAACCACGTCGGCCGCTCGTCGATGGAGATCGGCATCAAGGTCATCGCCGAGTCGATCCAGGAGAAGCTCATCCGCCACACCAACAGCTGCTACCTGACGATGGTCGCGGTGGACGCGCAGGGACGCCCGGTCCAGGTACCGCCGCTGCGCCCGGCAACGCCATTGCAGCAACATCGCTTCGAGAAGGCCGCGTTACGCAAGCAATTGCGCAAGCAGGCCGAACAGGCCTCGCGGGAGCACGACAGCCAATACACCGGCCCAGCTTCCTGAGAGCCGGCCGGGCACGCAAGGAGGCCACATGACACCGACGAAGTCGCAGCGCCAGCGATCCTCGCCCGGAGAACGGCTCAAGCTGGGCTGGGATGTGCTGGTGATCGTCCTGGTGATCGCCAATCTGGCCCTGCTGCTGTTCGACAGCCTCTATCTGGTGACCCCGCTGCGCGAGGCATTCGCCTCGCTCGCTCCGCAACTGCAGAGGCTCTATCAGCAGAACGTTCGCGAGCACTTCTTCGCCATCGACCTGGCGTTCGTCAGCATCTTCGTTCTCGATGTGCTACTCGGCTGGATCGTGGCAATCGCCGAGCGCCGCTATCATCGCTGGTTCTTCTACCCCTTCGTGCACTGGTACGACGTACTCGGCTGCATTCCGCTGGCCGGCTTTCGCTGGCTGCGCGTGCTGCGCGTCGTCGCGCTGCTTCACCGCCTGCAGCGTCTGGGCCTGATCGAAGTGCGTCGTTGGTACCTGTTCGGCGTGGTGCACAAGTATTACAACATCCTTCTGGAGGAGCTTTCCGATCGCGTCGCGGTGCGTCTGATCGGCAGCGTTCAGGACGAGATCCGGCGCAGCAACACGCTCTCGCAGCGGCTCTCGGACGAGGTGCTGGCGCCGCGCAAGGAGCAGCTGGTCGACGAGATCGCCCAACGCCTGGAAGCCGGCCTGAACGACATCTACACCGACAACCGCGCGCTGATCGCCCGCTATATCAGCGCCCTGGTTGGGCGTACGTTGCAGGAAAGCCCCGAGATTCAGCGCCTGCAGCGCCTGCCGATGGGCCGCCAGCTGAGCGAGGCGATGGACCAGACGCTCAGTGACCTGGCCGGCCGGTTGATCCACGAGGCGGTCGGCGGCCTGCGCTCGCCGGAGTTCTCGCAGTTGCTGCGCCGCGCCACCGACAGCGGCATGGACATCCTGATGGTCGCCGACACGCGCAGCGAGCGCATCACCGAGCAGGTGCTGATCGAGACCCTCGAACTGCTCAAGGAACAGATCGCCACCAAGCGCTGGCAGCAACGCTACGACTGAGCGTCAGACGATGCGCAGGATGGTATAGGGCGCCTCGTTGGCGTGGCGCTCATCGCGCGCGTCGATCGACCCCAGCGCCAGGTTGCGATCGTTGTCGTAGGCGACGAACAAGCTTTCCTCGTCGAGTACCGCCAGCCCCTCGGCCTTGTGCTCGAAGACCAGCGGCTCACCGTGTTCGTCCTCGACCAGTTGCGGGGCGCGGCCGGCATTGAGGTCATCGAGGCTCATCGTCCACAGGTAGCCGCCGATATGCTCGACACCGTCGATCTCGGTCTCGAAGCTGGTCAGCAGGTAGAGCCGGGCGTTGTAGGGGTCGTATTCCAGGCTCGACAGGCCACAGACGTGACGCACCTGGGGGAAGTCGCCGGGATTGAACCGATACAGGCTGCGCAGTTCGTCGATGAACTCGAGATTGCCTTGGGCGTTGACGCGATAGTGCGCGCCCACTATCCGGCACACGTAATCGAAGTCGGCGTGAGTGTTGCCCTGCTCGCGCACGCCGAACATCAGCAGCCCGTCGCCGCGCTCGCCGGGGATCGCCGCGAGCCCCTCGATCTTGTAGTAGGGCGTGCCGATCGCACCGTCGAGCTTGTTGCGCAGCTCCAACGAGCCCTCGACGCCGTCTCGGGGATCGGGGTCGACCACCTGCACCCGCTCGGGCTGACCCAGCGGCCAGATCAGCAGATGGTTGTAGGCATTCAGCGTGTGGTCGTCCTCGGCGATGCGATCGAAGCCGGTGGTCGCCAGTACGTGACGACCGTCGGCGGTCAGCGCGAAATCCTCGTACTTGGCGGCGCTCTTGATCGCCGGTTCGGTGAAGTAATCGAGGCTGGCATCGTCGGGGATGCCGTGCGCATCGATGTCGACCGCAAACACCGCCGAGCGCGACTCGCCGGGGATCGGCTTGTCGCTGGCCAGGATCAGCCGCCGACCGTCGTAGACCACCGCCGAGACCTCGGCGTTGACCGGCTTGTCATCGGCATCGCGCAGGCCGACGGGGAAACAGTGCAACGTGCCGTGGGCAAGTACCTGGGCGCGATTCATGGGCGACTCCTTGCAAGAGGTGATGCCTTACTAGGTGGAGGCGATAAGCCGGCGATGCAAGCGTCGCCGTTCACAGCGTACGCCAGGGGCTGGCCGGCGGCGCGGCCAACGTGTCGGCGATGATCTTGAGCGCACGCTCCAGCGTCTCGCGGTCGGCCGCCGCGCTGACGCACAGACGAATCGCCTGCGGCGCCGGCTCGCTGCCGACGCAGAACGGCTCGGCGCTGGTCACCCGCACCCCCTGGCGTTCGAGTTGCTCGATCAGTGCCGCGGCGCGCCAGCCGTTGGGCAGTTCCAGCCAGAGGTGGAAGCCGTGAGGCTGGCCGCTCGGCGCGAAGGCAGCCAGCCGCTGCCGGGCCAGACGTTGGCGCGCGGCGATCTCGTCGAGTTGCCAGCCGAGCAATCGCTCGGCGGCACCGCTGTCGATCCAGCGGCAGACCACCTCGACCATCAACGGCGGCACCATCCAGCTCTGCGCGCGCTGGGCGCTGGCCAGGCGCTCCTGCAACGTCGGTGGGGCGCGCAGCAGGCCGATGCGCAGCCCGCCGGCGATCACCTTGGACGTGCTGAACAGGTACAGCGTGCGCTCGGGCGCCCGCAGGTAGAGCGGCCTGCCCCGCGCCTCGGGCGGCAGGTACTGCACGCCGTCCTCGATCAGCCAGAAATCGTAGCGCCGCGCCAGCTCGACCAACCGCTCGCGACGCGCCTCGCTCAACTGCGCGCCGGTCGGGTTGTTCTGTTCGGGGGTGAGATAGACCAGCCGCGGCGGTTGCTGCTGACAGAGCCGCGCCAGCGCCTCGACATCCAGGCCCTGATCGTCCAAGGGAATGCGCTGTAGCTTGAGGTGGCACTGCTGGGCGGCGGCGATCGCCCCCGGATAGGTGAGCGCCGCCGCGGCGATGCGTTCGCCGGGTTGGGTCAGCGCCTGCAGCGCCAGGAAGATGGCGTGCTGGCCGCCCAGGGTGATCGTCAGTTCGTCGGCCACCATGGGCAAGCCCAGCCGGGTCAGCCAGTCGGCCAACGCGCGACGATGCGCGGGCGTGCCGTGCTCGGATTGATAGTCCACCGCCGCCTGCAGCGCCGAGGGGTCGTCGGCGAGCGCGGCCAGCACCTCGCCCAGACCCGCCGGGCGCTGCGGATGCGGCGGCGGCAGGCTCAGGCTGAGATCGATCAGCTCGCCAGCGGTCGCGCTCGGCTCAACCGACACGTGGCGAAAGCCGGGAGCGCTGGCGCGGCGATCTTTCACATAAGTGCCGCTGCCCACGCGGGCCTCGAGCAGGCCACGTCGCTCGGCCTCGTCATAGCCGCGGGTGATCGTGCCCACGGTAACGCCCAGCGTATCGGCCAGGCGTCGCTGCGGCGGCAGCCGCTGGCCGGGCTCGAGCTCGCCGGAGGCGACGGCCGCGGCGATCGCGTCGGCCAGCGCCCGGTAACGCGTCACCCCGGCCGGTAACTCGGGTTTCCAGATTGTCATGGTGACAATAAATCCGTTGACGCCGTTGGAACCGCCATTATGCTGGCAAAGAGGGACAATTCAAAGCAAACCTGAAATTTGTATGGATACAAAATGGATACGCTCGCCATGCTCGGCCCGGCCGCGCTGTACATGATCTCGATGACGCTGACCCCCGGCCCCAACAACCTTATGCTTACCGCCTCGGGGGCCAACTACGGCTACTGGCGCACCCTGCCGCACATACTCGGCATCGTGGCCGGCTGCTTCGTGCTGTTCTCGGCCATCGCGCTGGGCCTGGGTCTGCTGTTCGAACGCTTTCCACTGTTCCAGACGCTGCTCAAGATCATCGGCAGCGCCTACCTTTTGTACCTGGCCTGGAAGATCGCCAGCGCGCCGCCGCCCGATTTGCGCCTGCGCGGCGAGGGCCGGCCGCTGACCTTCTGGCAGGCCGCTGCCTTCCAGTTCGCCAATCCCAAGGCGTGGGTGATGGGGCTGGCGCTGATGGCCGGCTTTCTGCCCGAACAGGGCAGCACTTGGGTCGACGCCCTGCTGCTGGCCGGCTTCGCCGAGCTCGTCGCCCTGCCGTGCATCTCGCTGTGGGCCGGCTTCGGCATGGCCGTGGGCCGCCACCTCAAGAGCGCACGCGCCTGGCGGATCTTCAACGGCCTGATGGGCACGATGACCGCCGCCACCGTGGTATTCATCCTGGGTTGAGGAGAAAGACCGAACTATCGCAACGCCATCGGCGACAGTCCGCCTCACGTCATCGACCGTGCCCGCCTTGTTGATCTTCGCGACGGCAGCGCGACGACGCCGCTGGACTCGGCACGCGCCGTTTCGATAAAGTGCTGAAACGTGGAGCGTCACGCGCATTGTGGCTAGGCTTTGACAATGCCGACGGTGCATCACGCGAAGCGGCCCCAGGGATTTCGGGCGCGTCGTCTCAACACATCACATCGCGTCAACAAGAGGATGGAAACATGGCCAGGATGGGCAAATCACTCGGTCTCGCGGTCGGCGTCGCCTTGACGCTGGGACAGGTCATGGCCGCCGACCCGTTGCGTGTCGCCTCGAAGGTCGATACCGAGGGCGCGCTGCTCGGCAACATGCTGATCGCCCTGCTCGAGGACGCCGGCTACCCGGTCGAGAACAAGCTGCAGCTCGGCCCGACCAATATCGTGCGCACCGCCCTGCTCGAGGGCGAGATCGACCTTTACCCCGAATACACCGGCAACGGCGCCTTCTTCAGCAACACCACCGACGACAAGGCGTGGAAGGATGCCGAGGCGGGCTATCGGAAAGTCCGCGACTGGGACCGCGAGAAGAACGGCATCGTCTGGCTCGAGCCGGCACCGGCCAACAATACCTGGGCGATCGCGGTGAAACAGTCGCTCGCCGAGAAGAACGATCTTTCCAGCATGGCCGATTTCAGCCAGTGGGTGAACGACGGCGGGGGCGTCAAGCTGGCCGCTTCCGCCGAGTTCGTCGAAAGCCAGGCGGCCCTGCCGAGCTTCCAGGAAGCCTACGGCTTCACACTCTCGCAGGATCAGCTGCTGGTGCTCTCCGGCGGCAACACCGCGGCGACCATCCGGGCTGCCGCCGAAGGCACCAGCGGCACCAACGCGGCAATGGTCTACGGCACCGACGGCGCGATCAAGCCCGCCGGGCTCAAGGTCATGGAGGATACTCAGGGCGTGCAGATGGTCTACGAGCCGACGGTGGCGATGCGCGAGCAAGTCCTCGAAGCCAACCCGCAGCTCCCCGAACTGTTCGAGCCGGTGTTCGCCTCGCTCGATCGCGAGACGCTGCAGGAACTGAACAGCAAGATTCAGGTCGATGGCCTGCCGGCCAAGCAAGTGGCCCGCGATTATCTCGAGGCTAACGGCTTCCTGGACTGAGCGGACCGTGACCGTCAACGCGATTCCGACCGGCGACCAGGCCAGGCGCCTGGTCGCCAACCGCGTGCTGCTGACGCTGTGGGTAGCGGCGCTGCTGGGCTGCGTGTGGCTGCCGTTCGCTGCCATGGCGCCCAATCGGCTGGTATCCGGCGAAGCAATCAACCTGGCGGCGGCACTGACGACCTGGCAGGCCGCGACTCTCGCGCTGCTGGCCCTGCTGCTGGCGCTCGCCGCGCTGGCCAGGCCGCTGTCCGCCGAGCAGGGCCTGCGCCTGACACTGGCCGTCGCACCGTTGACGCTGCTGCTGACCCTCTACGCGCTCGGCGACTACGCCGCCCGTGCGCTTGTCGAGGCCTCGCCGGTCGCGCGGGTCTCGCAGGGCGCGGCCTTCTGGGTGCTGGTGTTCTGTACGCTGCTGATGATCGTCGATGCCTTCCAGCGCCTGCGCGCGCCGCTATGGGTCGGCGGCGCCTACGGCCTGGCCCTGGCCGCCGCCATCGCCGGGCTATTTGCCAGCGGCCAGTTCAATGCGCTGTCGATTCTCCGCGAGTATTTCAACATCCAGGACGCCTTCATCGCTCAGCTGCTCACTCACCTGAGACTGGTCGCGCTGGCGCTGACGCCGGCCCTGGCCATCGGCTTGCCGCTGGGATTGCTGGCGCATCGCCGGCCGGCGCTGCGCGGCTCGCTGTTCGGCACCCTGAATTTCTTCCAGACGATCCCCTCGATCGCATTGTTCGCGCTGCTGGTGGCGCCGCTCTCGGCACTTGGCGACAGCTTCCCGTTGCTGCGTGCGCTGGGAATCAAGGGCATCGGCGCCGCACCGGCGATCATCGCGCTGATCATGTATTCACTGCTGCCGGTGGTGCGCAACACCCACGCCGGTTTCGCCGGGGTTGCAGCGGCGACCCTCGAGGCGGCGCGCGGGATGGGCATGACTCGGCGCCAGGTGCTGTGGCGGGTGGAAATACCGCTGGCGTTACCGGTGATCCTCTCGGGGTTGCGCATCGTCACCGTGCAGGCGATCGGCCTGACGGTCGTCGCGGCGTTGATCGGCGCCGGCGGGCTGGGCGCGTTCGTCTTCCAGGGGCTCGGTCAGTACGCCATCGATCTGGTACTGCTCGGCGCGGTACCGACCATCGCCCTGGCGGTAATCGCCGATTTCCTGCTGCAGATCCTGGTCGCCATCAGCCGTCCCGCCGGCGGGCGCTAATTGGCAATAACCAACCGGCCTTGACTGAAAAGATGGTGAGCGATGGTCAGGCAAGGCAAAAATCAGCGAGAGGACGGAGTTTACTGTTGTAAATGAGTATCTTGAGCTTATTTTTAACGCCGCATGAACGAGCGCAGCCATTTTCAGCAAGGCCATCTCATGATTGAACTGCAAGGCCTCACCAAGACCTACGCCGGCAAGAACGTCGTCGACGACATTTCGCTGCGCGTCGAGAGCGGTGAATTCGGCGTGCTGATCGGCCCGTCGGGCTGCGGCAAGTCGACCACCCTGCGCATGATCAATCAGTTGATACCGATGAGCCGCGGGCGGATCCTGCTCGGCGACGAAGATGTCAGTCGGCTCAAGCCGGAACAGCTGCGTCGGCGCATGGGTTACGCGATTCAGTCGATCGGGCTGTTCCCGCACTGGACGGTGGCCGAGAACATCGCCGTGGTGCCCAACCTGCTCAAATGGCCCCGGTCGCGCATCGATGCGCGCATCGACGAGTTGATGAACCTGTTCCATCTTGCGGCCGGCGAATACCGCGACAAGTATCCGCATCAATTGTCGGGCGGCCAGGCCCAGCGCGTCGGCGTGGCCCGCGCACTGGCCGCCGACCCCGAGGTGCTGCTGATGGACGAGCCGTTCGGCGCCGTCGATCCGCTGACCCGCGAGGTACTGCAAAACGAGATGCTGCGGGTCCACGAACAGACCCGCAAGACCATCGTCTTCGTCACCCACGACATGGACGAAGCGCTCAAGCTGGCTTCCAAGGTGGCGATCCTCAACCAGGGCCGGCTGGTGCAGTACGACCGACCCATCGAATTGCTGGTCGACCCCGCCGACGGCTTCGTCAGCGACTTCATCGGCAAGGCCGACCTGGGCCTGAAGCTGCTCTCGCGGCGCTGGGTCGACCAGTATTGCCGGCCGCCGCGCCTCGCGCGCGATCGCGCTGCGAGCCGGCACAGCTGGGAAGTCGATGCCGACGGACGCCCGCTGGCGCTGCACGGTGGCCGGCTCAGCGCAGACGGCGAGACGCGGACCGCGGTCAACGGCGAATGGATCGCCACGCCCGAGATGACCATGAAGGAAGCGCTGTCGCGCATGGTGTGGTTCAGGGTCATGGTACTGCCGGTGATCGACGAGGCCGGCAAGCTGATCGGCGAAGTGACCATGGAGGGCGTAATGGGGCGTCAGCCATGAATCGCGCAAGCCTCTTCGTGCCCGCCACGCCGCGCGATTGGCTGCTGCCGATCCTCGCCACGCTGCTCGTCGTCCTGACCTTGTTCATGGAGGAGCTCGAGCCGCTGTTCGCGGCCGCCTTCCCGGAGCTTGACAAGGCCATCTACCAGCGCGAGAGCTTTCTGCAGCTGACCCTCGACCATCTTGGCCTGGTGCTGGTGTCATCACTGATATCGATCGGTATCGGCGCCACGGCGGGGCTGTTCGTGACCCGTGCGGCAGGCCGCGAGTTCGAGCCGATGGTGTCGTCGCTGGCGGCGATCGGTCAGACATTTCCCCCTGCGGCGGTGCTGGCGATCGTGGTGCCGCTGGCCGGCTTCGGCTTCGTGCCGACCATCGTTGCGCTGTCGCTCTACGGCTTGCTGCCGGTGGTCCAGAACACCATCGCCGGGCTCGGCTCGGTGCCGCCCACCACGCTGGAAGCCGCACGCGGCACCGGCATGAGCGCCTGGCAGATTCTCTGGCGGGTCGAGCTGCCGCTGGCCATGCGAGTGATCATCGCCGGCGTCCGGGTCTCGGTGATCATCAATATCGGCACCGCGACCATCGGTTCGACGGTGGGTGCGCAGAGCCTCGGCACGCCGATCATCGCCGGGTTGGTCGGCGGCAATATCGCCTACGTGATTCAGGGGGCGGTGCTGGTAGGGTTGCTGGCGATCGTCAGCGATCTGCTGTTCGAACGTCTGGAACGGCGTTTTCGCTTCGGTGGTTGAGAGGTGACGGATTCGTCGAAAGGCCGGCCGGGAGAAACGAACTGCGGTAAAGGGCGAGAATTGCAATCGAGGGGCGGACGATAGCTAGTGCCGCCCGAGCGGATCGGGCGGCACGAAGTCTATCAGGAGGCTTCTTCCTGAATCTCTTCGCCGCCCTGCTCGATATCTTCACCAGCCCCTTCCAGGGTGTTGCAGCCTGCCAGGGTACCGGCAGCCATCAGCATCAGGAACATCATCGCTGTCAGTTTCTTCATTGGGTCCTCCTTAACGAATGAAGTCGCCGCTTGAGCGGCCTTGTGACAAAACGTCACACCCAAAGCCTAACAGGCGATGGGCGATTGCGCACACCCACCCGCCCAGCAGATCAGCCGGCAGCCTGTTCGATTTCCGAGCCGACCTTTTTGACGTCCTTGCCCAGCCCTTCCATGGTGTTGCAGCCGGCCAGCGCAACCAGCAGCAACAATGCCGCCATCCTCAATGAGCCTTTCATCGCCTTCCCCTGAAATGTCGTGTGGATAGTTCAGTTATCACCCATGAACGGCGCCTCGGCAAGCGGCAATTCGTACGCGGACGCAAGCGCCGAGACGTCAGAAAAATGCCAGCCGCAGGATGATCGCCACAATCACCGCCAGCGTCAGCCACTTGACCCACAGCGCGCCGCGCGGCCCCATGTTGACCCGCACCGCCAGCCAGGCGCCGCTCATGCTGCCCAGCGCCAGCAGCAAGCCGTAACCCCAGCGCACCTGCCCGTTGAGCACGAACACTGCCAGCGCCGGCAGGGTATAGACTAAAATGATGAAGACCTTGAAGACGTTGACCTGGGCCAGGTCGATCCTGAGCAACCGATACAGCACGGCGATGAACAGCACCCCCACGCCGACCTGGATGAAACCGCCGTACAGGCCGATGACGAACATCGCCAGATGGACCGTCGGGGTGATCCGCGCTGGGGTCAAGGTCTGCGTGGCGAGCCGCGGCTGAGGCAGCAGCATCATCAGCGAGGCCAGCGCCATCGCTGCGATCAGTACGCCCTGAAAGATCGCATCGGAGACCAGCAGGGCCAGCCAGGCGCCCAGCAGCGCGCCAGCCACCGCCGGCAGCGACAAGCGCAGGCTGACGCCCAGATCGCCCGCGCCGGCACGCCGGAAACTGCCCACCGCGCTGACGCTCTGCAGCACGATGCTCACCCGGTTGGTGCCGTTGGCGACCTGCGGCGGCAAACCCAGCAGCATCAGCAGCGGCAGGGTCAGCATCGAGCCCCCGGCCGCCAGCACGTTGATGAAGCCGGCGACAGCGCCGAATGCCACCAGCATCACTCCATCAAGCCAACCCATGGACGCTCCCTGTCATCGCCACCGTCAACCCTGAGTGGCTGCGGGCCGCGCCGGTCCAGCCCCCTGACGCGCGCTCCATATCAGCACCGCGACGAAGATCGCCACCCCGAGCAGGTCGACGCTGAGCATGCCGTGCGGCCACAGCATCAGCGCGCCGATCGGGAACATCAGCAGGCGCAGCCACCAGGACAGCTCGTGCTCCAGATAGCCCTCCAGCCCGGCGATGATCGCGTAGACGCCGAACAGCGCCATCACGAACACCGTGACCATTTCCAGCGGCGTACCGGTGATCAACGGCGACCACACGAACAGCAGCGGCACGATATACAGCCCCTTGGCGAGTTTCCAGGCGGTCAGGCCGGTGCGCATCTGCGGCGTGCCAGCGATCGCCGCCGCGGCGAAGGCGGTCAGGCAGACCGGCGGGGTGACGTTGGAATCCTGCGACAGCCAGAAGATCACCATGTGCGCGGCGACCAGCGACATGGTCAGGAATTGCGGCGACAGCGCCTGCTCGTAGAGCTGGCTCGAGAAGGTGTCGGGGACCTTCGCCAGCAGCGCCTGGGCCTCGGCCATGCTCATCGGACTTGCCAGCGCCTGCAGCTGGTCGGGTGCGGCGATCATGAACACCGCCTTGGCCTGTTCCGGCAGGTCGCCGGCCACCAGCAGATCGAGCAACTGCGCATTCGCCATCAGATTGTAGAGCGCTGGCGCCGACAGCGTCGCCAGGACGATGTACGAGGCGGTGACCGGCAGCCCCATGCCCAGGATCAGCGAGGCGATGGCGATCAGCACGATGGTCACCAGCAGGCTGCCGCCGGCCCAGTCGGTGATCATCAGCGAGAAGGTGTTGCCGATGCCGGTGGTCGAGACCACGTTGACGATCAGCCCCACGGTAATCAGCAGGATCGCCGTGGTGATCATGTTGCGGGTCCCCAGCACCAGCGCCTCGATGACCCTCTTCGGCCCCATCGGCTGTTTGGACAGCCACGACGCCACGATCACCGAGGCGATCGCGATGCCCGCGGCATAGGTCGGGGTGAAACCGTAGATCAGCGCCCACACCAGCACCACCAGCGGCAGCAGGAAATGCCAGCCCGTCTTGAGCACCTCGACGATCCCCGGGGCATCCGGGTCGGCGAGATGCTGGGCGTTGCTGCGCTTGGCCTCGATGCGCACGAACATCGCCACCGACAGGAAGTAGAGCAGCGCCGGCAGCGCGGCGACACCGATGATGGTCAGGTACGACACCTGGGTGTAGGAGGCCATGATGAACGCCCCCGCGCCCATCACCGGCGGCATCAGCTGCCCTCCGGTGGAAGCGGCGGCCTCGACGCCGGCGGAAAAGCGCGCCGGGAAACCGGCCTTGCGCATCAAGGGGATGGTGATCACCCCGGTGGACACGGTATTGGCCACCGCCGAGCCGGACACCGAGCCCATCAGTCCCGAGGAGAACACCGCGACGAAGCCCGGCCCGCCGACGAAGCGACCGGCGGCGCAGCGCGCCAGGTCGATGATGAAGTCGCCGGCGCCGGACTTGACCAGAAACGCGCCGAACATGATGAACATGAACACGTACGACCAGGAGATGCGGGCGATCGAGCCCAGCATGCCCTGGCCGCCTAGGTAACTACGAAACAGCACCGTCTCCCAGCTCAGGCCGGGAAAGTTGAAGATACCGTCGACATACTGCCCCCACCAGGCGACGTAGGTCAGCGCGATGATGCACAGTACCGGGATGAACCAGCCGGTGGTGCGCCGGGCGAACTCGAGGACCAGTACCACGGCGGCGATCGAAGCCACCCAATCCGAGGCGATGAAGGTCACACCCCGCGCGTAAAGGGCATCCTCGAAAGCCATCAGGTAGATGACGCAACCCGCCGTCGCCAGGGCCAGAATGACGTCGACACCCAGCACCAGGCGCTTGGCGCCGGCACCCTCCGGCCGCGCCATGGGCACCGACAGGGCGCACAACACGCCGAAGAAGCCGAAATGCATGGCGCTCGTCCACAGCGTGGAAATGGTCGAGAACGTATTGAAATACAGGTGCACCAGGGCCGTGACGATGGCAAAGCCAAACAGAAAGCGCCCCAGCCAGGGATGCTGCAGGCGATCCTCGGCTGCGCTGGCGTCCTCGTCGCGGACCTGTTCGATGATGGGATCGCTCACGGTTCACTCCTCGCGAATCGGTAACGAGCCTCCCGGTCGGGTGCCGGGAGGCTCGTGCTGCCCGGCGGACGCCAGGCCTCGGGAAGGAAAGGCTTACTCGGCCGGGACCGGCTGCAGGCGCTCGGGAATTTCCAGGCCCTGCTCCCTGAAGTAACGCGCCGCGCCTTCATGCAGCGGCATCGGCAGACCGGCGATTGCCTTCTCCAGCGCCATGGCCTTGGTCGCCGGGTGAATGTTCTGCAAGAACGGCAGGTTCTCGTACATCGTCTTGGTGATGGCATAGACGTCATCGGCCGGCACATCGGCACGCACCGCCAGAATGTTGGGCTGGGCGATGGTGTTGATCGGCTCGGACTGGTTGGGATAGGTATCGGCCGGTATCTCGTAGGGCGTCCACAGGTCGAACTCGCTGTTGACCTGCTTGAGCTGCTCGTCGGTGAAGTTCAGCGTGGTGATGTCCTCGCCCGCGTTGGCATAGGCCCGGGTCACCGCCGAGGCCGGCACGCCGGCGGGAATGTTCATGCCCTGGATGGTGCCGTTCTGCAGGGCGTCGGCGCTGGGCCCGTAGCCCAGGTAGGCAATGTCCATCTTGTCCGGCTCGATGCCCAACTGGCCGAGGATGTAGCGCCCGGAGCCTTCGGTGCCCGAGTTGCGCGCGCCGATCGAGAACGGCTCGCCGTACAGGTTGGTCATGTCCGCGATGGTGCCCGACTCGGCCATTTCGTTGTTGACCACGAAGTGTTCGACGTTCTGCCACAGCATCGACACGCTGCGCAGGTTCTTGTACGCCTTGGGCACCGGGCCGGTGCCGTTCCAGGCATAGGCGCCGTACAAGCCCTGCAGGATGCCGAACTGGGCCTGATTCTCGTCCATCAGCTTGAGGTTCTCGCCGGAGCCGGCGGAACTGATCGCCGACACCGAGATCCCGGTGCTGGGCTCGAGCTTGACCTTGACCAGCGTCGACAGCGCCACGCCCACCGGATAGTAGGTGCCGCCGGTGGTCGCGGTGCCCATGATATACTGGCGGGAGTCATCCTGCGCGAAGGCCGACGAGGCGGAAATGCCCAATGCCGCGGCGCTGGCCAGGGTCAATGCAGACTTTAGGAACTGACGCTTGTGCATGCCTTTTCTCCTGAAATTGGCAGTTATTGTGTTGAGGCGCGACAACCCCTGCAAATCGCTTGCCAGTGTTCCAAAATGACATCGATTCAAGGCATTAACCGCCGCCTACGCAATCGCGGCCACCGCCGATCGGCAACAAGACGCCGACACCAACTTCGATATCGGCAATTTATTGCCGATACGATGCCGAAACCAGCGAGGCTCGCCATGAACGATTTCTCCCTGCACGAGCGGCTGGCCGCCGACACCCACGTCATCGTCGACCTGGCGCTGTGCCGGGTGCTGTTGATGAACGACGCCCGCTTCCCCTGGCTGATCCTGGTACCGCGTCGCGCCGGGATCGTCGAGGTCGGCGATCTCGACGCCGACGACCAGGCCCGGCTGTGGCAAGAAGCGACGCAACTGGGCAGCGCGTTCAAGGCCGCATTGGGCGGCGACAAGCTCAACCTGGCCACCCTGGGCAACCAGGTACCCCAGCTGCATTTCCACGTCATCGTCCGCTACCGCAACGACGCCGCCTGGCCGGGCCCGGTGTGGGGAGTGGGCACGCCCGAGCCTTATGCCACGAGCGAACTCGACGCGCGTTGCCGGCTGATCATGCCATTGATCAACGCGCTCGAGACCCGCTAGGAGGGCGTAGACAGCTGTATTCAGACGAAGGCGTCACGGCGCAGGCGGTACTTGTGCATTTTCTGATTGAGAGTGCGCCGCGGCAGGTCCAGTTCATCGAGCACCGCCTGGATATTGCCCTGATGGCGCGCCAGCGCGGCGCGCAGCAGCGAGGCCTCGAAGGCCGCGACCTGATCGTTGAGCGAACCGCCGGCCGCCTCGCGTGGGACGTCGCCCGGCTGCGGCGTCAGTTGCGGGATATCCAGCCCCAGGGTGTGACGGGTGGCGGCGTTGCGCAGCTCGCGCAAATTGCCTGGCCAGGCGTGACGGCTGAGCGCGGCGAACAGCTCGCTGTCCATTTCGCGCAGCGGTCGCTGATGCACCTCGGCGGCCTGGCGGCAGAAATGCGCGAACAGCAACGCAATGTCCTCGCGGCGTTCGCGCAGCGGCGGAATCGTCAGCTCGGCGATCGCCAGCCGGTAGTACAGGTCCTCGCGGAACGCCCTCTCGCTCGCCAGCGCCAGCAGGTCGCTCTTGCTCGCCGCCACCACCCTCAGATCGAGCGCGATCACCCGATTGCTGCCCAGCCGGGTGACTTCGCCCTCCTGCAACGCGCGCAGCAGCTTGACCTGGGCGGTCAACGGCATCGACTCGATCTCGTCGAGAAACAGCGTGCCGCCGCTGGCATGCTCGAGCTTGCCGACCCGGGTCTCGAGCGCGCCGGTGAAGGCGCCCTTTTCGTGGCCGAACAGTTCCGACTCGAACAGCTCCGGCGCGATCGCCCCGCAGTTCAGCGCCACGAACGGCGCCGCCTGGCCGGGGCCAAATTCGTGCAGACAGCGCGCTACCACCTCCTTGCCGCTGCCGGTCTCGCCGAACACCAGCACATTGGCGCGAGTCGGCGCGAGATTGGCGAGCTCGTCGCGCAGCCGCTGCATGCCCGGCGCTTCGCCGATCAGCCGCGCAGCCAGCCCGCCCTGGCGCAGCGCCTGGCGCAAGCGGCGGTTTTCCTGGCTCAGGCGGCGGCGTTCGAGGGCGCGGCGCACCTGCTCCTCGAGGCGCTCGGGCTCGTAGGGTTTCTCGATGAAGTCCCAGGCGCCCTGGCGCATGGCACCCACCGCCATGGGCACGTCGCCATGCCCGGTGATCAGCAGCACCGGCACCTCGTCGTCGAGCGCCTGGACAGCGCGCAACAGGCTCAGACCATCGAGCCCGGGCATCTTGACGTCCGAGATCAGCGCCCCGCAGGGCTCGCCGGCATCGAGCGCGGCAAGCACCGCCTCACCGCTGGCAAAACTCCTCACCGCCAGCTCGCCGAGCTCGAACCACTGGCTCAGCGACTCGCGCACGCCGGGGTCGTCGTCGACCAGCCAGACCGGCAGTTCGCTCATGTCACGGAATCCTCCTCGCTGGGTTGGCGGCGTCGGGTCTCGAAGGCACGCGGCAATTCGACGATGAAGACCGCGCCGCTCTGCGCACCAGTGCGATTCTCGGCGCGGATGCGTCCAGCGAGATCCTGCACGATGCCGTAGGCGATGAACAGCCCGAGCCCCAGCCCGTCGCCGACCTCCTTGGTGGTGAAGAACGGGTCGAAGAGCTGCCCGATCAATGCCTCGTCGATCCCCGACCCGTTGTCGGCGACCGTCAGCACCACCCGCGTGTCGCTCAGCGCCACGTCCACGCTCAGTCGCGGCGCGGCGACTTCGCGCAGGGCGTCCAGGGCGTTGCGCAGCAGGTTGGTGAGCAGCTGTTCGATGCGCACGCTGTCGCCGGCCACCCAGACCGGCTGCACGCTTTCGGGCAGCTCGAGCTCGACCCCCTGTCGCACGATGCGCTCGTCGAGCAGCTCGAGCACGAAGTCGAGCCGCGCTAGCAGGTCGATCGGCTCGCGGGCGCCGCCCTTTCGGGCGAACAGCTTGAGTTGGCGGATCAGCGTGGCGAGCCGTTCGGACAGCGCCTGGATGCGCTGGAAGTTGTCCTGCGCCGACTCGGGCCGGCCGCGCTCGAGCAGCCGCGCGCCGCTCGCCGCATAGGTGCGGATGCCGGCCAGCGGCTGGTTGAGCTCATGGGCGATGCCCGCCGCCATGGTGCCCAGCGCCGCCAGCTTGCCGGACTGGACCAGCTCGGCCTGGGCCGATTCCAGCTCGCGGGTGCGCGCCTCGACACGGCTCTCCAGGCGCTCGTTGGCGTCGCGCATCAGCCGCGCCTCGCGCTCGCGCAGCCACAGACGTTGCTGGCGCTCGCGCAGCCAGAGTCCCAGCAGCAGCAAGGCCAGGCACAGCGCCCCGGCGACCAGCACCGCATTGCGCGCCCTGGCATACAACGGGCGTACCGGCACCAGATAATGCATTCGCCAGCCCAGGCCGCCAGCCGTACTGTCCGCCGTGACGGTGAAGAAGCGCTTGCCGACGCCGTTGCCGTCGATCAACAGCGAGCCATCGCCCAACCGCTCGCCCAGCGCGCGCAGTTCGGTGCCGTTGAACTGGCGCTGGGCGCGGATCTCGCCCAGCGCCTCGGCGTCCAGTCCACCCATGTAGCGATAGCGCCAGTCGGCGCGACTGGAGAGAATCACCACGCCATTGGCATCGCTCAGCATCACCTTCTCGCCGGCCTGTCGCCAATCGGCCTGCAGCGACTCCAGCGAGACCTTGACCGCGACTACCCCGAGCGGCGGCGCTGCGGACGCTCCTCGAGATGCGGTCTCGCCGGCCGTTACCGAGACCGAGACATCGCCGGCCGTCACCGGGGCCGAAACAAAATACCCCGGCCGGCCGGTGGTGCTGCCGACGGCAAAGAATTCGCCCTGCCCGCCACGCATGGCCTGTCGAAAGTAGGGCCGGTAGTCGTAGCGCTGGCCGATGAAGCTGTCCTCGCGGGCAGCATTGCTCGCCGCGACGGTCAGCCCCCGGGCGTTCATCATATAGATCGCCTCGGCGCCGGAACTTGCCGCGACCCGCGCCAGGTGCGCGTTGATCCGCCGGATCATCGCTGCATTGAGAGTATCCTGCGGCTGGCGGCCCAGCGCCGAGCGAATCAGCGGCTGGCGCGCCAACAGATCGGGCAGGTAGGCGAAACGCTCGAGCGCACCCTCGAGGCTGCTGGTATACAGCGCCAGTCGGGTATCGGCGTGACGCTGCGCCTCGCGCAGGGCATTGTCGAACTGCCAGTGCCAGACCCACCACAGCAGCGCAACGGTAGCAAAGCCGCCAGCCAGCGCCGCCAGGCGACGCAACCGGCGTCGGCGAACCGGACTCACGGTGCAGGACTGGCCGTCGCGAGCCGCGCCTGGATCGCCGCCAGCAGCGGGTCGAAGCGAGCCGGATCGAGCGGCTGACCGCCCTGGCGCCCCTGGATGGCCAGACGGGTGCCGGCAGTCGCCGGGCTGGCCACGAGGGTTAGCACATAGCCCGAGCGAGTCGCCAGCACGGCGTCGACCCGCCCCAGTTCGGCGTTCGCCAGGCGGATCACGAAACCCCGCGCGACCAGCTCGTCGATGGCACTGGCCAGCGTCCGGCGCGGCGTGGCGTCCATCACCGCCAGTCGCTCGCTGGGGGCGACGCGGGACGTGGCGCAACCGGTCACCGACGTCGCCAGCATCAGCAGCAATACCGTTACCGGCACCAGGCGTCTCATGAGGCCTCCGGCATGTTCAGCAAGCGCGACTCGATGGCACCGCTGACCTGGCGACAGAAGGCGTCGCGATTGTAGGCACGCGCATCGAGCACGTAGCCACCGGCGTCGATCACGCTCGAGTCGCGGGTCAGCTTGATTGTCTGGTCGCCGACGACCAGCGACACGCGCTCGATCTGTACCGGATCGTCGAAGCCTCCGCCGACGCCGAAGCCCAGCCCGAACCCGCTCGCCGCGCGGCGATGCGAGCCGCCCCAGAAGGAGATGCCGTCGTACCAGGGGCGATCGACGGCCCCCCTGCCCGGTTGGCGGGTACGACGCTCGGCGCTGACCACGCCCAGCGCCAGATCGGCGTTGCGGATGTCGAAACCGCGCGCCTCGAGCTCGGCGATCCCCGCCCGCACCCAGGTTTGTACCGACGCTTCGGAGCGCCGGGGCCAGCTGCAGGCCGCCGGCAGCGAGGCCGAGGCGCCCGCTGCCAATGGCCCGGGGCCTGACTGACAGCCGGCCAGAACGAGGCTGACGATAACGGCCAATACGCGAAGCCCACTAGTCATGGCGAGCGCCTCCAAAGCGGCGGAAATCGGTATTCTTAAAGCGTAGCGCGGCTTATTGTCGGGCGTTCGCCGGGTCGCGCCAAACAGGACCAAAGCAGCATGCGTCCGGCCCGCTCCGATAACCGACAGGCCACCATTCAAGCATATCCGCGGCGCCACGAACCGCCATGGGTTTTGTTTTATCGCTGGCTTGGCGCATATTGGCAAAGCCTGCGTGGCGCGCCGGGCTCACTCGACATTCGATCTTACTACCTGAGGAATGCCATGAAGGTGCTGATTGCTCCCGACAGTTACAAGGACGCGCTGAGCGCCCGCGAGGCGGCGGCGGCGATCGCCCGTGGCCTGCGTCGGGTGCTGCCCGACGCCGAACTGGTGGAGTGCCCGATGGGCGACGGCGGCGAGGGCACGCTCGATGCGCTGCTCGCCTCGACCGGCGCCGAGCGGCGCACCGCCACCGTCCACGATGCGTTGGGCCGGCCCGCCGAGGCGGCCTGGGGCTGGCACGCGACCAGCCGCACCGCTTACGTGGAACTCGCCGAGGCCAGCGGCCTGCAGGCCCTGGGGCGTGACGAGCGAACCGCGCTGACCAGCACCACCCGCGGGGTCGGCGAGTTGATTCTGGCCGCGCTCGACGCCGGCGCCGAGCGGCTGATCCTGACGCTGGGCGGCAGCGCCACCAACGATGCCGGATCGGGCATGCTCGCGGCGCTCGGCGCGAGCCTTCTGGACCGCGCCGGCCGGCCGCTGGCCCCCGGCGGCGCGGCATTGGCCAAGCTGGCCAGCCTGGATCTTTCCGGGCTCGACCCGCGCCTCGCCGGGTTACGGGTCGAGACCGCCGTCGACGTCGATAACCCGCTGACCGGGCCGCGTGGGGCGAGCGCCGTGTTCGGCCCCCAGAAGGGCGCCAGCGAGGCCGAGGTCGAGCGCCTCGACAGCGCCTTGGCCCACTTCGCCGACTGCCTCGCCGACACGCTGGGCCGCGACGAGCGCGACTATCCCGGGGCGGGTGCTGCCGGCGGCATGGGCTTTGCCGCCCGCGCGCTGCTGAATGCCGAACTGCGCCCGGGAATCGAGCTGGTCATGGATCAGGCCAACTTCGATAAAGCGCTCGCCGACAGCGACCTGGTGATCACCGGCGAGGGTCAGCTCGACGGCCAGAGCCTGGCCGGCAAGACGCCGATCGGCATCGCCCGGCGCGCCCGCGCGCACGGCGTGCCCACGGTGGTGCTCGCCGGTCGGCTGGGCGAGGGCTGGCAGGCCGCCCACGACGAAGGCGTCTGTGCCGCATTGGCGCTGGCCGACGGCCCGATGAGCCTCGACGAGGCCTTGGCGCGCTGTGGTGAACTGCTCGCCGAGCGCGCCGAAGCCGTGGCCCGGCTGATGGTCTTGTCGCGTCCAGAGCCACGCGTCTCATCGCCCCCTTGAAAGTGGCGGGAATGCCCCAAATCAATAGGATAGCGCTATCTCGACGATGCATCGCGATGGCTGTCCGCGTTCGCCGTGGGCAGCTACCATCGGACAACCGTTTTATGGAGGGGCATTAATGAGCGATACCAACGCCATCGGCCTGCACAACAGCAGCGCCAACGAACTGGCCGACAAGCTCAATACGCTGCTGGCCAACTACCAGATCTTCTACATGAACGTTCGCGGCTACCACTGGAACGTCAAGGGCCATCAGTTCTTCGAGCTGCATACCAAGTTCGAGGAGCTCTATGACGACCTGCTGACCAAGGTCGACGAAGTCGCCGAGCGGATTCTGACCCTGGGCCATCAGCCGGTCCATGCCTACAGCGACTACGTCAAGATCGCCTCCATCCAGGAAGACAAGGACGTTCACCAGGGCGAGGCCTGCGTGCGCGGCATCGTCCAGGGCTATCAGACGCTGATCGAACTGCAGCGCGAGCTGCTCAGCCTGGCCGCCGACGCCGACGACGAAGGCACCGCCTCGCAGGTCGGCGACTATATCCGCGAGCAGGAAAAGACCATCTGGATGCTTAACGCCTATCTCGGCTGAGCACCGTTCGTTAGCGCTTGCACGCCGCCGCCCCACGGGGCGGCGGCGTCGTTTCTGAATGCCGCCGCTGGCGGCGCGACGATTGCCGTCTTAGCGCCATTGCCTATGCTGAAGGGACATCGTCCGGCGATCGCCCTTGTGATCGTCGCCGATGATCCCCAGAAAGTCTCTGAAGCACGGCCTCATGCCGTGCCGCTCACTGTGCCGCAAGGAGGTAGCCATGAGCCAGAAGCTGAGTGGAAAGCGCGTTGCGATTCTCGCCACCGACGGGTTCGAGGAATCGGAGCTCGCGGTGCCCAAGAAGGAACTCGATTCGCAGGGCATCACCGTGCATGTCGTCGCCCCGGACAAGAAAGGGATCCGCGCCTGGGCGGAAACCGACTGGGGCGACACCTACGACGTCGATGTCGCGCTCGACGACGCCGATGTCGCGAGTTACCACGCCCTGGTGCTGCCGGGCGGCCTTTTCAACCCGGATAGCCTGCGCGTCAACGAGAAGGCCCAGGCCTTCGCCCGGCATTTCTTCGAAACCGGCAAGCCGGTCGGCGCGATCTGCCACGGCCCCTGGCTGCTGATCAATGCCGGTGTCGTCAAGGGCCGCCGCATGACCTCGTTCCCGAGCCTCGCCCAGGATCTCAAGAACGCCGGTGCCGAGTGGGTCGATGAGCAAGTGGTCGTCGACAGCGGGCTGGTGACCAGCCGCAAGCCGGCGGATCTCGACGCGTTCTGCAGCAAGTTGATCGAGGAGATCGGCGAAGGGCGTCACAGCGAACAGCACGCCTGAGCCGTTGTCTCGCCTGTTCACGTCCGCCCTGCCATCGGCGCGGCGGACGTTTGCACGTTAGCGCCCATCATTTCTCGACCCGGAGCTCGCATGGCCCACGGCCCTCGAACGCCCTATCAGGCATTGCGCAAACTGCTGAAACTCGCCGCCCGACCGATGAAATCCGATCGCGGACGCGGCGGGGTGGTGGTGCAGGCCTATCGCGGCTACGGCTCGACGCGCGAGGCCTACCTGATGGGGCGGGTCTTCCGTCAACCCAGCCTGGGGTTGCCGGCGCGTGAAGGTACGCTGCTTCGCGATCTGCTCGACGTGCTGCGGCGTAGCGTGCGCTGGGGCGTCAAGGCGGCCACGGTAGTCGTCGAGATCGACGGCAGCCGGCATACCGTGGAGACCGATCGCGACGGCTATTTCGACGTGCACATGGCGCTGGATCGGCCGCTGCCCGACGACCGCAGCTGGCATCAGGCGACGCTCGACGTGTATCTCGACGACGAACACACGATCAGCGGCAAGACCGAGGTCTATGTCCCGCCGCCGGCGGTCGACCTGGCGGTGATCAGCGACATCGACGATACCGTGATGTACACCGGCGTCGCCAACAAGCTCAAGATGTTCTATCGGCTGTTCTTCGAGAAGGCCGACCGGCGCACCGCCTTTGCCGGCGTGGCGCCCTTCTATCAGGCGCTGTTCGCCGGCGCCGACGGCCAGCGGCGGCGCCCGCTGCTCTACGTTTCGCGCGGGCCGTGGAGCATCTACGAAATTCTCGAGGCGTTCTTCCAGCGCAACCGCATCCCGGTGGGCCCGATCCTGTTCCTGCGCGAATGGGGGCTGAGCCTGCAGCGCCCGCTGCCGCGCAAGGCGGTCGATCACAAGGCCAAGATGATCGAGAAGATGCTCAGCCTCTACGACACCCTGCCGTTCGTGCTGATCGGCGACAGCGGCCAGCACGATCCGGAAACCTACACCCGCATCGTGCGCGAATACCCCGGGCGCATCCGCGCCATCTACATCCGCAAGATCGGCCGCAGTACCTCGCGCGACGCCGCGATCGAGGCGCTCGCCGACGAAGTCGCCGCCGACGGCTGCACCCTGGTGTTGGCCAGCGACAGCGTGCGCATGGCCGAACACGCCCATCGCGAAGGGCTGATATCCCGTGCCGGCCTGGAAGCCGTGCGCCGCGCCCCCGACATCAGCGAACGCCGCGCCAGGCAAGCCTGAACGCGCCCGGCTACAAAACGCTAGGCGGCTGGCCCCGGGCCAGCGTCTCCGCTTGCTGCCGCTCACGGCGAATGCGCCGCGCCACGTGGTCGGGCGATTGGCTGTTGCGGGCCAATAGCGCGTAGGCCGCCGGCACGATGAACAGCGTCAGAAACGTCGCGAAGAGCACCCCGAAAAACACCACCACACCCACGGCGCGCCGGGCTTCCGCACCGGGGCCGGTCGCCAGCAACAGCGGTACTGCGCCGGCGGCGGCCGACAGCGAGGTCATCAATACCGGGCGCAGACGGATGCCGGCAGCATTGACGATGGCGTCGTGGAACGCCTGACCCCGATCGCGCAACTGATTGATGAACTCGACGATCAGCACGCCGTTCTTGGCCGCCAGCCCCACCAGCAGGATGGCGCCGATCTGGGAGAAGATATTGATGGTGATGCCGGTAAGCCATAGCCCGATGAGCCCGCCGGTCAGCGCCAGCGGCACCGTGGTCATGATCACCAGCGGTTGCCGGAAGCTCTCGAAATTCGCCGCCAGCACCAGATAGACAATCGCCAGCGCGAGTCCCAGCGTGATGTAGAGCGAGGCACCGGCTTTTAGAAAATCGCCGGCCGCGCCATCGTAGTTGAGCTGAATGGTGGGCGGAAGCTGCTGCGCGTATTGATCGACGATATCGATCGCCCGCCCCAGCGGAAAGCCGGGTACCAGACCGGCGGAAACCTCGACGGCGCGTAGCTGGTTGTAATGACTCAGTGTGTCGGCCCCGGCGGTCTCTTCGAGCGCGACGACGCTCGCCAACGGCACCAGTTCGCCGGAGGTATCGGAGCGCACATACAGATTGCGCAGATCGGTGGGCGTGCGCCGATCGATCTTGCGGCCCTGAACGATGACGTCGTACTCCTCCCCGCCGCGCGAGAAGGTGGTAACGCTCTGCCCGCCCATCATCGTCTGCAACGTGCGACCCACCGCGGCGACCGATACGCCCAGATCGGCGGCGCGGTCGCGGTCGATGGCGATGCGAATCTGCGGCTTGCGCTCGTTATATTCGGTTTCGACATCGACGAAAGCCGGCTGGGACTCCAGATACGCCATCAAGTCCTCGGCCTCGCGCGACAGGCTCTGGTAATCCTGGCCGCCGAGTATCATCTCCATGGCCCCATCGCCGCCGCCACCGCCCAGCCCACCGCGGGCATAGGCCGACACCTCGACGCCGGCCAGTGACTTAAAGCGCTCGCGCAGATCGGCGGCGATCGTTGCCGCATCGCGGGTGCGTTCATCCCAGGGCACCAGGGTGATCGTCAGGCGAGCCGTGTTCACGGCATTGCCGTCGTAGGAACCGGGAATACGGCTCAGGTAATGATCGACCACGCCAGCGGCACGATACTCGGCCAATACCGCTTCGACCTGGTCGAGATAACGCCGGGTGTATTCGAGCGTGGCGCCCTGCGGGCCGACCATGTACGCGCGGATCACGCCGCGGTCCTGGGGCGGCGTATACGCGCTGGGCAGCGCCCGGAACAGTGCGCCGGCAGCCAGCAATACCAGCAAGGCAACCGTCAGCATGCGCCAGGGATGCGCCACCACCCGCCTGAGCATCGCCGCGTAGCGTTGGCCAATGCGGCGAAAGCGCGCATCCACCCAATGGGCGAACCCGCTGCGCTTGGCGCGGCCCTTGAACAGCCGCGAGGTCATCATCGGCGTCAACGTGAGTGCCACCAGGGCGGAGAAGGCGACGGCGGCGGCCACGGTAAGGCCGAACTCTGCGAATAGGCGACCGACATCGCCGCCCATGTAGGAGATCGGCACGAACGCCGCCACCAGCACCAGCGTGGTGGCAATCACCGCGAAGGCGATTTCGCGCGAGCCGTCCAATGCCGCGAGCAACGGCGACTGGCCCTCTTCGATACGCCGGTAGATGTTTTCCAGCACCACGATCGCATCGTCCACCACCAGGCCGATGGCGAGCACCAGCGCCAGCAGCGTGAGCACGTTGAGCGAATAGCCCAGCGCGGCCATCGCGATGGTCGCCGCCAACAATGAGATCGGTACCACCGCCGCCGGAATCAGCGTGGCGCGCAGAGTGCCGAGAAAGCCGTAGATGGTCAGCAATACCATCGCCAGCGAAACCCCCAGCGCGATGTAGACCTCATAAATCGAGGCTTTTATGAATTCGGCACTGTCGAAGGTCACATCGAGCCGCATGCCTTCGGGCAGGGTCGAGCGGATGGGGCCCAGGCGCTCTCGCACCTCGCTCGATACCGCGACCGGATTGGCCTGCGCCTGTGGGGTAATACCCAGGCTTACCGCCACCTGACCGTTTGAACGCGCCAGGCTGCGCTGGCTTTCCGAACCCAGCTCCACGTCGGCCACTTCGCCAAGACGCACCAGGTTGCCGTCGGGTCCACGGCCAATCACCAGTTCGCGGAAATCCTGCGCCTGGGTGAATCCCGAGAGGGTGCGCAGCGTGAATTCGCGCGATTCGGACTCCAGACGGCCCGCCGGCAGTTCCACGTTCTGCGTATTCAGCGCTTGCGCCACGTCCTCCACGGTGAGTTCGCGGGCCGCCAACCCCTCCCGGTCGAGCCACAGCCGCATGGCGTAGCGGCGTTCGCCGGAAAGCTGCACCTGCGAGACGCCATCGACCGTGCTCAGCCGGTTGACCAGGTAGCGCTCGACATAGTCGGTGATCTCAAGCGGACTCAAGCGATCGCTGGTGAGCGTCAGCGACATCACCTCCTCGGCACCGGAGTCCGCGGTGCGAATCGACGGCGCCTCGGCCCCATCCGGCAGATTGTCGCGGATACGACCCAGCCGAGTCCGCACGTCGTTCGCCGCCTCGGCGATATCCGTATCGAGGCTGAACTCCATGTTGATCTCGGCCTGCTCGTCGACGCTCGTCGAGGTCATCTCCTCGAGCCCGGTTATGCCGGCGAGCTGCTCTTCGAGCACATCGGTGATCTGGGTTTCGACGACCTGGGCCGAGGCCCCCTGGTAAACCACATCGACCGAGACGAACGCGCGGCTGATATCCGGATATTCGCGCAACGGCAGAAGACGCAGCGCCATCAGACCCACGATCAGCAGCAGCAGGCTGATGACCGCGGCGAATACCGGACGGCGCACCGAGACGTCCGATAGCATCATGGCGCGTTCCCCGCCGGCTCGAACGCACCGCCTTGTGGCCCGTCGACCCGCGTCACCGGCGTGCCGTCGCGCACTTTCAGGGTTCCCTCCACGATGATCGACTCGTTAGGGGCCAGCCCATCGGTAATCTCGACCAGACCCGGTCGACGTGCGCCGGTTTGCACCTGGCGTCTTCTGGCCACGCCGTCCTCGATCACGAACACGAACTGCCGATCGTTCTGGGTAACCACGGCCTGCTCGGGGATCATCAACGCCGACTTGGTATCGCGCGTGAGGCGCACGGTCAGCAGCATGCCGGGCTTGATCAACCGCTTCGTGTTCGGTAGCGCCGCGCGCACCCGTACCGAGCGTGTCACCGGATCGACGCGTGTCGCCACATTCTGCACGGTCCCGCTGAATTCGATATCCGGATAAGCCGCCGAGCGGGCGGTGAGGATTTGCCCCGGCTCCAGCGTGCCCACGAATACCCCCGGCACGGTGAATTCGAGTTCGACAGGGGTCAGATCGTCGAGCGTGGTGATCACGGTACCCGGCTGCACCAAGCTGCCCACACTCACCTCGCGCAGCCCGAGGCGACCGCCGAATGGTGCGCGAATGACATGATCGGCCAACGCCGCCTCGGCCACAGCGACCCCCGCCCGATCGGTGCGCAGTTGGGTCTCGGATAACTGCAGCTGCGATTCCGATACCATGTTGGAACCAAACAGCTCGCGTTGGCGTTCATAGTCACTCGAGCTTTGCGCGGCTCTCGCCTGCGCGGCCTCGAGATTGGCCTTGACGCCAGCGGCTTCCAGCGTCGCCAGCACTTCGCCGGCCTGAACCGTCAAGCCCGGTTTGAAGGGCAGCGTATCGATGACGCCGGAAATCTCGGGCGTAATCTCCACCGCCTGGTTTGCGCGGGCGGTTCCCAGGGCCTGGATGCGATCCGCCAGCGGCTGCGGGCGTGTACGCTGTGCTAGCACCGTTACCGGCTCGCTGACGGACGCCTCGACGTTCAATTCGGCCCGCTCGCCGAAATACAACCACGCCACGCCGGCCGCGGCGATTGACACCACGATGAAGAGGAGGCCATTGATCGTACGAGAACTGCTCAAGATATAAGACCTCTTCCCGGATTACGCACGCCTTGGAGCGGCCACCGCTCTATTTCTATCAGATAGGGATTCAGACGATGGCACGATAAGCGCCTCGACCGATAGCCTATCCGCTTCGATCGGACACTAGGCCGCGCGCCCTGAGGCCAACGCCTCGATCAGCGCGCGCAGCAGCAACCAGAACTCCTCGACCGAATCGATCTCGACCCGTTCGTCGGGCGAATGGGCGCCACGAATCTGCGGGCCGAACGAGATCATCTCGAGCGCCGGGTACTTGCCACCGAGGATCCCGCACTCGAGCCCGGCGTGAATCACCTTGACCTCGGGATCGACGCCCAGCTTTTGCTGATGCAGCTCGCGAAAGCGCGTCAGCAGCGGGCTGTCGGGCTCCGGCGTCCAGCCCGGGTAGGCGTTCTCGACCCGGGTTTCGGCGCCGATCAGCCCGAACAGCGCGCGAAAACGATCGGCGATATCCGCCGTGGCGCTGTCGCGCAGCGAGCGCACCAGCGCGCAGAGGTGAAAGCGCCCCGATTCGAGCGAGACCACGCCGAGATTGTTGGAAGTCTCGACCACCCCGGGTACCTCGACGCTCATGCGCTCCACGCCGTACGGCGCGACGTGCAGCGCGGCGATGAGCATATGGCTGGCGGTGGCGGTCAGCGCCTCTTGAGTGCCAGCAGGCATGGTTTCTTCGGATGCCATGCCCGGCGCAGCTTCGGATGCCATGCCCGGCGCAGCTTCGGGCGCCATGGAAAGCGCCAGCGTCAGGCCCTCGTCGACGCCCGCCAGCTCGGCGACCAATTCCGCCTGCAGTTCGGCGAGGCGCGCCTGCGCGGCCTCGCTCTCGTCGGCGGCCAGCGCCAGGGTGGCGAACGCCTCGCGCGGCAGGGCGTTGCGCAACGTACCGCCGCGATAGTCGATCAGCCGCGCACCGCACGGCTCCAGCGCGCGCAACACGCGCACCAGCAACCGGTTGGCGTTGCCCCGGCCCTTGTCGATGTCGATACCCGAATGCCCTCCCGCCAGGCCGGTCAGCGACAGCCGCCAGACCCGCTCGTCGTCGCGCAGCGCACTGGTCGGCAGGTTGGCCTCGACCACCACGTCGGCGCCGCCGGCGCAGCCGATGTAGACCTGGCCGCGATCCTCGGAGTCCAGGTTGAGCAGGATATCGCCCTCGAGCCAACCCTCGGCGAGCTTCAGCGCGCCGCCCATCGACGACTCCTCCTCGACGGTGAACAGCGCCTCGAGCGGACCGTGCTCGAGCGTGTCGTCCTCGAGGATCGCCAGCGCCGCCGCCACGCCCATGCCGTTGTCGGCGCCCAGCGTGGTATCGCGGGCGTGCAGCCAGCCATCGGCGACATAGGTCTCGATGGGGTCCGTGGTGAAGTCGTGGGGCCGGTCGGCGTTGGCCTGGGCGACCATGTCCAGATGGCCCTGCAGCACGACGCCTGGCGCCTTTTCGCGGCCCGGCGAGGCCGGCTTGCGAATCAATAGATTGCCGGCGGCGTCGAAATCGTGACTCATTCCCCGGGCACTCGCCCAGTCGACGATCGTGCGGGCGAGCTGGGCCTCGTGGCCGGAGGGCCGCGGGGTATTGCACAGCGTGCGAAAATGGCGCCACAGCGGCGCCGGCGTCAGGCTGTCCAGATGGTCGTTCATGAGCAGATCCCGCAGTTGGCAAAACAATCGACGCTCATTGTACTGGCGAATGCTACCAGACGAATAATTGCAACGCCGGAGACGATTGCTGACGCCTTGTGGCGTTGACATCATGATGCCCGGGGCGCTCGACGCATCACTCGCCGCCCAGCGCTGCGCGCAACCGTCCGGCCAGCCCGCGCCAGTGCGCCTGCCGCACCTTGCGGCCCGCCGCCCCCCGGGGGCGGTTGGCCCCGGCGGGCTCGCGTCCCTGGAATAGTGGCGCGACCAGCGCCAGCCAGTCCGCCTCGGCCAGCGCCCCGGGCGCGCTGACACGCCCCGCCCGCCAGGCCCGCGCCAGCCACGGCCGGACCAGCGCCAGTTCGCCGCCGCCGGCGGCGAACCAGGCCAGCCGCGCCAGTGTCTCGGCATCCATCGGCGGCGCGTCGGTCGCCGGCAGCGCCTCATCAAGCAGTGCCATGGCCACCGCCGCGTCGAGTCCGTCGAGCTCGGCACCGAGCAGGCTGGGCAGCAGCGTGGCAAAGCTCATCCGCCACTCGTGCAGCGCGTCTTGCGCTTTTGGGCGCAGCGCCCGCGCCATCATCAGCGCATGCTCGCCGCTCGAGGCTTCCCGCGACAGCCCCAGGCGCAGCGCGACCAGCCGCTGGGCGCGCCAGAAGGCGACCAGCCCCGGTTCGGCGCCGAAACTGGTGCCCAGATAGTCGTCGCCGGCCGCGCGGGCGCGGGCCGCCAGCCGTTCGATCAGCGCCGAGCCGATACCACGGCGGCGGGCGGCGGGGTGCACGGCGATGCGCAACACTCGGCACCAGCGCGCCTCGGCGGCGGCGTAGAAACCGCCGTGGGCGGCCAGCGACTGGGCCAGCAGATGGCCGCGCGGACGCCGTTGGCCGTGATGGATCGCCTCGGCCAGCGGCGGCGGAAAGCCGCCCTCGCGCTGGCCGACACATACGCCCACGCAGTGCGCGCCGACGTAGGCGCCGATCAACGTCAGCTCGGGGCCGTCGAGCAGCTGGCGCAGATCGCCGGGGGTGGTGCGGTAGTGGGCCTGGACCAGCAAGCCGAACAGCTCGCCGAGGCCGACCTCGTCGTCGGCCAGCGCCTGGCGATCGAGCTCGCGACAAACGAGCGGCTGGGCGTCGAGTGGCGTGGCGACGGTCGCGTCGGCGGCGGGCTCGGCGTCGAGCAGTAAAAGCTCGCGGGTCAGCGCCTCGAGCGGATCGCCCTCGCCCCAGCGCACCGGCTGTTCCAGCCGACAGGCGCGCCAGTCGGGCGTCTCGCTGTCCAGCCGCGCGCGAAAGCGCAGCTCGAAGCCGCGCCCGGTGCCCTCGTAACCGTGCACGGTGGTGGCGAAGGCGATACGCGGAAAGGCCGCCAGCCAGCGCCCCAGCAGCGGCGCGGGTATCGCTGCGGCCTCGTCGACGAACAGCGTCGGCGGCGAGCGTGGATCGATGCCCGGGCCCTCCAAAGCCTCGCTCAGCGCATCCGGCGCCAGCAAACGCACCGTCGCCGGGCCATGGGCGAGCTCGGCATGAAAGGCGTGGGCCTCGCGACGCCCTTCCGGCAAGACCTCGCCGAGCCGTGCGAACACCGCTTCCAGCGCGGCGGCGCGTGGCCCGGTCAGCCAGATCTCGCGCTCGCCGGCCTGCAGGCGCCGCGCCGCGGCGATGCCCAGCGCGCTGCTTTTGCCGCGCCCGCGATCGGCGCTCAGTACCAGCGGTCGGCGCCGGCGCAGGCGCGTCAGACGGCACACCGCGGCGGCCTGGTCGTGAGTCAGGCAATCGTCGGCGGCGCTCAGCGGCGTGGGAATTACCGCATCGGGCAGAGTCAATTCGGGGGCAGAGGCCGCAGCCGGCCAGTGCAGGACCCAGGGCGAGGCTGCGAGGCGCCGGGCGATGCGCGTCAGGTTGCGCGCGCTCAGCGCCTCGGGCGGGTGCGGCCAGGCGGCCAGCCGCGCGTAGTCGGCATCGGCGGCCGGCACCCCGTCGCGCCACGCCTCGGGAGTGAGCAGCACCAGCAGGCCGCCGGCGCGCACGGTGCCGGCCAGCGCACCGAAGGCATCGGGATCGAAGCCGGCGCCCGGCGACAGCGCATCGATGATCACCAGGTCATGCTCGCCGCCCAGCCGGGAGCGCGCTAGGCGGGCCGGCAACGGTGGCAAGCCGGCGCCGCGGATCGCCTCGCTGTCCGGCCCCAGCCACAGCGGCGCGGACCAGTCGGCGCCCTGCCATATCGCCAATGCCCGCGCCAGCACGCGATCCAGTGGGCCATCGAGCCACAGCAGCGCACGATGACGCCGCTCGGCCAGCGTCGCGCGCAGCCGGGCGAGAGCGTCACCGAGGACGTCGGTCGGGGATGAGGTTGGGTTCATGCCGCACAGGATGCGCCATGAACGTATCGTGTGCCAATCATCCAGGGCCGTTGCAGTTGAACTGACGAGGGGTGCCGGGGCTAAAGCCCGACAAGCTTTTGGGAAAGAAATCCGGCGAGGAACTTGTCCCCAAGTCATGTCTGAAAGCCCGGCGAGCAATGGTCAGGCAAGGTGCAAATCAGCGAAAAGGCGGACCGGGCCAGCGCACGAGCTTATCGTTGTAAAGGAGTACCTTGAGATGATCTTTAACGCCGTATGGCCGAGCGCGGCCAGTGTCGGACAGGCTCAGGCATCGATGCGCTTGAGCAGGAACACCAAGGGCACGCTGGCCACATAGATCAGCCCCAGCCACAGAAAGATGTCGTTGAAGGCCAGCACCTGGGCCTGCTGCGAGACCCGCTGCGCCAGCATGGCGACGGCGGCCTGGTAGCTATCCGGGACATGGCCGGCAAGCAGCGCCTGATACTTGGCGATCTCCGCCACCACCACCTCGCGGCCAGCGTCGATGGCCGGGATCAGCTGGTTCCAGTGGAAGTCCTCGCGCACGTCGCGCACCGTGTCGAGCAGCGCCAGGCCCACCGCGCCGCCCAGGTTGCGCATCACGTTGAACAGTCCGCTGGCGTTGCCCACCTCGTGGGCCGGCAGGGTGCCCAGCGCGATCCGCGACGCGGGGATGATGCACATGATCAGCCCCATCCCGCGCACGATCTGCGGCACGAAGAACTGCCAGAAGCCTGACTCCACGGTGAGGTTGGCGTTCATCATGGTGCCCGTGCCGACCAGCAACAGCCCGCAGAACAGCAGCACGCGCAGATCGACGCGGTTGGACAGCTGGCCGACCACCGGCGCGCACAGGAACATCGTCACCCCGGTGACGAACATCACCTGGCCGATCTGCAGGCTCGAGTAACCGCGCACGTAGCCGAAGAACAGCGGCATGATGTAGACCAGCCCGTAGAGCGCGATGCCGATGACGAAGCCCAGCCCGGCGCCCAGCGCGAAGTTGCGGTTGGCGAAGGCGCGCAGGTCGACGATCGGATGGTCGTGGCGCAATGTGCGGGCGAAGAACCACACCCCGGCCAGCACGCAGGTCGCGCTGAACGCCACGATGCGCTCGCTGGCGAACCAGTCGTCGCCCGGGCCCTCCTCGAGGACGAACTCCAGCGAGCCGAGGAATACCGCGATCAACACCAGACCGATGAGGTCCAGGCGCCGGGCCACGGCATGGTTGGGCTTGTCGATGTCGAGAAAGGTCCACGCCGCCCAGCACACCAGCACGCCGGGAATCACGTTGGCCAGGAACAGCCAGTGCCAGCTCAGCGTCTCGGTGATGTAGCCGCCCACCGTGGGGCCGATCGACGGCGCCATGGTCACCACCATGCCGATCACCGCCTGGACGCCGCCCATCACCCGACGCGGGAAGATCGAGAAACTCACCGCCTGGGTGATCGGGATCATCGCCCCGCCCATGAAGCCCTGGATGGCGCGCAGCACGATCAGCTGCTCGATCGAGGTGGCCAGCGCACAGCCCAGGCTGGCCAGGGTGAAACCGGCGCACGACAGGGTGAACGCCACCCGCGTCGAGAGAATGCGCATCAGCATCCCCGACAGCGGGATCATCACGATCTCGGCGATCAGGTACGACGTCTGCACCCAGGAGATCTGGTCCTGGCTGGCCGACAGCCCCGACTGGATCTCGTTGAGCGAACTGGCGACGATCTGGATGTCGAGGATCGCCATGAACATGCCGAACACCGCGGCGATGAAGCCGAGGCGCTGCGGCCAGGGCGGCATGTCGCTGACGCCCGCCGCTGAAGTGGCGGTCGCCTCGCTCATGATCCGGGCTGTTCCCGGGACCCCTTCTCGGCGCTCGCGCGGGCAACCTGGGCGTCATCGCGCGGCTCGAGCTCGCGGGTGTCGACCTCGGGGACCACCGACAGCCCGGCGCGCAACCGCCCTAGCGCCTCCGCGGGGCCGGTAACGCGGATCTTGACCGGCACGCGCTGGACGATCTTGTTGAAATTGCCGGTGGCGTTGTCCTGCGGCAGCAGGCTGAACTCGGTACCGGTGGCCGGCGCCAGGCTGTCGACCACGCCCTCGAAGGCGATATCCGGGTAGGCATCGACGCGCAGCTCGACGCTCTGGCCGACGCGCATCCTCGCCAGTTGGGTCTCCTTGTAGTTGGCGGCGACATAGGCCGACTCGATCGGCACCAGCTGCATCAGAGTCAGCGAGGGCTGCGCCAGGCTGCCGGCCTCGGCGGTGATGTTGCCGACCACGCCGTCGCGCGGGGCGATGATGCGGGTCTTGTCAAGCTGATGGCGGGCGTAGGCCAGATCGGCCGCCGCGGCGTCGCGATTGGCTCTCGCGCTCTCGATGCTGGACTCGGCGACCGCCAGCTGACGCTGTGCGTAAACCACCGCGGCCCGGCGTGCGGCGAGGGTCGCTTCGGCGACTCGCAGCGCGGCCTGATCGTCCTCGCGTTGCTGCTGCGAGGCGTAGTTGCGGGACTCAAGCTTGGATGAGCGGGCCAGATGCTGGCGCGCCTGCTCGACATCGGATTCGGCGGCCCGCACCTGCGCCTGGGCCTGATCGATCGCGGCCTTCTGCAGCTCGTACTGGCGCTTCGCCTGGGTGAGCGACGCCGCCGCGACCGCCTGCTGGGCCTCGGCCTGGGCGAGCCGATCGCGATAGCTGGCGTCGTCGAGGCGCACCAGCAGATCGCCCTTCTCGACTCGCTGGTTGTCGTCCACCATCACCTCGGCGATACGCGCCGAGAGTTCGGCGCGCAGCGCGACGTTGTCGGTGCGCACGTAGGCGTTGTCGGTCTCCTCCAGGAAGCGCCCGGTCTGCCACCAGCCGATGGCCCACCAGGCCAGCGCCGCCAGTGCGACGATCGCCACCAGCACCGCCACGAGCTTCTTGCCGCTCAATGTGCCACCCGCCTTCATGCGCCCCTCCTTGAAGCTGTAGCTGTTGCCTTGAAGCTGCTGTCAGGCTTTTCGCCACCACTCAAGCGAGTGGACAACGAACCAGGGCTCGCAGTGTAATGAATGCTACACTACATGACCAGCAAGATCGCCTTCACGGCCGCAATCCTTACAATGGGTGCGATCGGGCAGGTGCGCCCGCCCACGCGATGAGCCAAGACGACCAAGGAGCGCCATGACCCGGCCAGCCCCGTTCGACAAGCCCGATGCAGCCCTGACCCCGCGTGGCGTCGCGCGCCGCGAGCGGCTGCTCGACGCGGCCCGCGACGTATTTCTCGAACAGGGCTACGCCGGCGCCAGCGTCAACGATGTGGTGGCCCGCGCCGGCGGCTCGCTGGCCACGCTGTACAAGCAGTTCGGCAACAAGGAGGGGCTGTTCGTCGCCGCCATGGAGCGCCACATCGCCACCGCCTGGGCGGTGCTCGAGGAGGGCCGTCGCGAGGCCACGGCGCCCGAGCAGGTGCTCCACGAACTGGGCCGGCGCATGCTCGAGCTGAACTTCGATCCCGGGGTCATCCGGCTCAAGCGCGGGCTGGCCTTCGAGGCCGAGCGAGTGCCCGAGCTCGGCGAGATGTTCCTGAGTCGCGGCCCCGATCGCATCCGCCAGGAACTTGCCACCTATCTCGCCGAGCAGGTCGACCACGGCCGATTGACCATCGACGACCCGCGCGAGGCGGCCGGCATGTTCATGGGCATGCTGCTCGGCGAGTGGCACATCGATGCCCTGCTCGGGCGTAAGATCGCCCCCACCGCCGAGGCATGCGACGAGCGGGCGCGCCACTGCGTGGCGGTGTTCTTGAAAGGGCTGGTGCCGCGCTAGCTGACCTCAGGGCGGCAGGGTCAGCGTCAGCACCTGACCGTTGAGCGCCCGCCCGCCGCCGCCGGCGAGAAACCGCGCGCAGTCGGCCACCGAGGCGCTCGACGCGCCCTGCGGGCAGAGCAGGTTGATGCGAATACCCGGCCCGCTGGCCTCGGCCAGCCGGCGCACCAGTGCGGCCAGTGCCTCGCGCACCATGCTCGCCGCCTGGCTGTCGCCTTCCGGGGCGACCGCCACCAGGCGCCCGCCGCCGCGACTGTGCATCCAGGCGCGGGCCACCTGCAGCAGGCTCGACGGCCCGACCACCTGTTCGTCCAGGCGCTGCGCCAACGCCACGCTGCGTGGCAGTGTCGGTGGCGCGCAGACCAGCACGTCGAGCCGCTCGAGCCGCCCCAGCAGCGCATCCAGCGCACCGTCGCCGGCGACCCGGCCGAAGCGATCATGGCGCTCGCCACCCAGGCCGTCGAGCACGTGCTCGAGGCTGGCGGCATCCGGGGTCAGCAACGCGACGCTCGCGCCCTCTTCCAGGAAGGCCCGCGCTAACGCCTCGATCAGCTCGCCGCCGCCGGCGATCAGCACGCGTTTACGCACAGCCACCTCCTCCTTTCAGGAAGCGCTGAGAAATCGACGAGCATTGCCAAGCGCAAGGCGCACGGCGCACAGACAACGAGACATAACTGGTTGTTAGGCGAGTTGTCGAGCACCGCGCAACGCAGCGATTGGTAAGCGCAGACATTTCTTCAGTGTTTCCTTATAGCAGTCCCGGCAGCCACAACACCAACGCCGGAAACACCATGCACAGAATCAGGCCGGTCAGCTGCAGCAGCACGAAGGGAATGATCGAGCGGTAGATGGTGCCGATGCCGATCCGTCCCTCGGTGATGCCCTTGAGGTAGAACAGCGCATAGCCGAACGGCGGGGTCAGAAAGCTGGTCTGCAGATTGATCGCCACGAGAATGGCGAACCAGATCAACAGCGCCTGACCGGACAGCCCATAGCCGAAATCGAGCGCCTCGACCACCGGGGCCACCAGCGGCAGTACCACGAAGCTGATCTCGATCCACTCGAGGAAGAACCCCAGCACGAAGATCAGGCCCATGATCAACAGCAGCAGGCCGTAGGGACCGAAGCCGGTGCCGGTGATCAGCTCCTCGATCATGTAGTCGCCGCCCAGACGCTTGAAGACCACCGAGAAGCCGGTCGCGCCGATGACCACGAACAGGATCATCGCCGAGGTCCGCGAGGTGTCGCGCACGGCATCGCGCAACGTCGCGAAATCCAGGCTGCGCATCGCCAGCGCCAGCAGCAGGCTGCCCGCGGCACCGATCGCTGCGGCCTCGGTGGGCGTGGCGATGCCCGCCATGATCGAACCGAGCACCGCGACGATCAGTACCACCGGCCCCAGCAGGTCGCGCAACAGAGCGATCGGCAGCGGCGTGGTGTCGACGTCGAAGGCATGGGGATCGGCGAGTGGCGCCCACTCGGGCTTGAGCCGCGCGGTGATCAGCAGATAGCCGATGTACAGCACGCCGAGCAGCAGCCCGGGCAGCAGCGCCGCCTTGAACAGCGCGCCCACCGAGACCTGCAGGATCGAACCCATCAACACCAGCATGATCGACGGCGGGATCAGGATGCCCAGCGTGCCCGAGGCGGCGATCACCCCACAGGCCATCTCGGCGCGGTAGCCCTGCTTGAGCATCACCGGCAGCGCTAGCAGGCCCAGCATCACCACCGAGGCGCCGATGATCCCGGTGCTCGCCGCCATCACCACGCCGAGCAGTGCCACCGACACCGCCAACCCGCCGTGGGTGCGGCCGAACAGCCGTTGCAGGGTCAACAGCAGGCGCTTGGCGACCCCCGAACGCTCGAGCATCAAGCCCATGAACACGAACAGCGGGATGGCGATCATCAACCAGTTCTCGATCACCCCGCCGAAGATCCGCGAGCCGACGGTACCCAGAAACGGAATCGGAATGCCGCCGATGAAGGCGAAGACGATGCCCAGTCCGCCGAGCAGGAAGGCCACCGGATAACCGCTGAAGATGCCTATCAGCAGGGTGGCGATCATCGTCAGGGCCAGCGCGTATTCCGACAGGAACTCAGCCATGCAGCGCCTCCTTGGCGTCGGCGGCGGGCGTCAGACGGGCCGGATCGAACAGCCCGGCCAGATTGTGCAGAACCTGGCCCAGCGCGCCGAGCGCCAGAAATACCAGGCCGATCGGCAACATCGCCTTGATCAGGTAACGATCGGTGAGCCCGCCGTAATTGGACTGCTCGCCGGAAACGTAGGACATCATCACGAAGTGCCGGGAGAGCCAGGCCACCAGCAGACAGAACGGAATCAGAAAGACCACGTGGCCCAGGATGTCGATGACCGCGCGACCACGCGGCGAGAGTTTCTGGTAGATCAGGTCGACGCGCACGTGACTGTCGTGATGCAGCGCATAGGTGCCGCCGAGCAGGGTCAGAATACCGAACAGATGCCATTGCAGTTCGGTGACGCTGTTGATGGTCAGCGCCTTGCCGAACAACAGCACGTCATTCTGCCAGGCGGCGATCTGGTTGATGCCCAGCGCGTTGAGCGTCACGGTGATGAGCACGGCCAGCATCACCAGCAGCACCAGCCAGCTGGTAACGCGGCCGACCCACAACCCGAGCCCGACCAGGGGCCGGGCCAGGCCGTCACACACCGCACCGCCACGCTCGCGCCAGGGCGCAAGGGAGGTGCGTGGCATCAGCTATCCTCCTGGCCGCTGTCCTGAATCGGCTTGGGGGCGGGCAGCGCCTGCAATTTGTACCACTCGTCGATCAAGCCGACGTGCTTCATCAGCGACTCGTAGGCCTCCTTGAAGGCCGGATTATTGGCCATCTCCTCCTGACGCACCTCGACCCAGGCATCCTGCAGCGCGTTGATTACCTCGTCGGGGAAGCGCTTGACCTTGACGCCCTTCTCTTCAAGCTTGCGGATGGTGCGCATCTGCTCGGGCGGCGCCTCGGCCATCGACCACTGCAGGGTCGCCCGGCAGGCGGTCTCGAACTGCGCCTTGCGCTCGTCGCTGTACTCATCCCAGACACTCTGGTTGACCAGCAGCGAGAACCAGCTGGCGCTCTGATGCCAACCCGGGAAGTAGTAGTACTCGGCGACCTCGTCGAAGCCCATCGCCGCGTCGACCTGGGGCACCGAGAACTCGGTGGCGTCGACGCGCCCGCGCTCCAATGCCAGATAGATCTCGCCGCCCGGCACCAGCTGGGTCGAGGCGCCGAGCTTGTTGAGCACCTTGGCGCCGAGCCCCGAGATGCGCATCGACAAACCGTCGAAATCCGCCGGCGAATTGATCTCCTTGTTGTACCAGCCGCCGGTTTCCTGCGGCGAGATGAAGCACGGCAACACCTTCACGCCGTAGGGATCGTAGGCCTTCTGCAGCAGTTCGGTGCCCTCGCCGGCCCACATCCACGACATGAAGGCCTCCGGCGACGGGCCGAACGGCAAGGCGCCGTAGAGGTTGGTGACAGGCACCGTGCCGGCCCAGTAGCCGATCCAGTCCCAGCCGGCCTGGACCGCACCCGAGGAGACCGAGTTGAAGACCTCGAAGGCGGGTACCAGATCGCCTGGGTCGTAGACGCGCAGCGACACGGCGCCGCCGGTGGCGGTCTCGAGCTCCTTTGACAGACGCTCGGCACCGGCGCCGAGAAAGTTCTGGGTCGAGAAAGTGCTTGCCACATCGAGCCGCTTGGGACCTTCGGCACGGGCCGGGGCAGTGAGGCTGGCGGCGATGGCCAGGCCGACCGCCGAGGCGAGCAGCGAACGGGTGAGAACAGCGCTTGGCATGATGCGTCTCCTTGACGTTGTTGTTGTCCCCGCGAACCCGGGGTGAACTGACCCAGCAAGTCAGCGGCCAGCCTGGAATCGCGCTTTATATTTCAACCAGTTGCATGCTGACCTTAACGTCAACCATGGGTGGATGGCGGTTGCTTGACGCGGGGCACGGCGACAAGCGTCCGTTTTATCGGACGCATCGACGTACCAGCGCGAAAAGCAAGCGCGGGAAGGGCGCCCCGCTACTGTCCGAATATTCGGATGGCATCCGTTCTTTCGGACTCAGGACACCGTGGAAACCTCGGCCAGGCGATGCCGGGCGAGTTTCTCGTAAAAGGAAGACTTGGCGATGCCCAGCCGCTTGGCGGCCCGTGTGCGGTTGCCGCCGCTTTCGATCAGCGCGCGTTCCAGCGCCTCGCGCTCGGCGGCCTCCAGGGTGGCACGCAGCGAGCCGTCGCCATGGCGTGAAAGCGCCGGCGTACAGCGCAACGCCTCGGGAAGATCGTCGACCTCGAGCCGCGAGCCGCCCAGGTAGAACGCCGCCTCGAGGACGTTTTCCAGCTCGCGGACGTTGCCCGGCCAGCTGTGCCGACACAGGCACTCAAGCGTCGCGTCGGACAGCGTCGGGCAGCGCCGGCCGCGCCGCTCGGCCAGCCGCTTGAGCAGGTGTCGGGCCAGCCCCGGCACGTCCTCGCGGCGTTCGCGCAACGCGGGAATTATCAGCGGCACCACGTTGACGCGATAGAACAGGTCCTCGCGGAATTCGCCGCGCGCGATCAGGCTCTCGAGCGGCCGATGGGTCGCGGCAATCACCCGCACGTCGACCGGTACCAGCCGGGTCGCGCCGACCGCTTCTATCTCGCGATCCTGCAGCACGCGCAGCAACTTGACCTGCATCGCCAGCGGCATGTCGCCGATCTCGTCGAGAAACAGCGTGCCGCCGTGGGCGAGCTGGAACTTGCCCGGCTTGCCGCCCTTGCGCGCACCGGTGAAGGCGCCCTCTTCGTAGCCGAACAGCTCGGCCTCGAGCAACTGCTCGGGGATCGCCGCGCAGTTGAGCTTGATGAACGGCCCGGCGGCGCGCTCCGACAGCCGATGCAGGGCATGGGCGTAAAGCTCCTTGCCGGTGCCCGACTCGCCACGGATCAGCACCGAGGCATCGCCCGGCGCGATCTTGCGGACCTTGGCATTGAGCGTGCGCATCGCTTCGCTCTCGCCGACCACGTCGGTCAGTTGCCAGCGCGCCCCGACGCGGACATCGAGCGCCTGACGGTAGTAGTCGACCTCGGCCTCCAGCGCCTCGACCTGGGCGTTCATCTGGCGCCATTCCCAGGTGTCGTGGTAGATCACTGTACCGATCGCCCCGATCACCCGGCCGCCGGCGCGAATCGGGTAGCGATGGGCAATCATGTGGTGGCCGCGCACCATCTGCAGTTGCGCGAGCTCGGCCTTGCCCGAAGCCAGCACCTCGGGCATGCGGGTGTTTTCGATGATCTCGCTCACCGGGCGACCGATCGCCGCGACCGGATCGATCTCGAGAAAGTCGGCATAGGGGGCGTTGAGGTAGCTGATGCGACCCTCGGCGTCGACCACCACCACCCATTCGGTCATGGCGTCGAGGCCGTGCAGCAGCAGGGCGGCATCCCACTGCTCGGGCTGGTTCCCGGCGAGCGACTGGTTGGCCATGCGAGCCTCGGCGTTATTGTCGGTATCGACTCAGCCTCGTCGCTGCCGGCCGGGGCGGCAAGACGACCTTGGTGGAGCATTGAAAGAAGAATGAGTTGGCACGACACGCGCCTTCGAACCATAGTAAGGGCTACCCTCGCCAGCCGCTTCCAGGCGGCCAACCTACAACGGACGCTGCGATGCTCGACATGGATATTCGTGTGCTGCCGCACGCTTTCGACTGGGCTCGCGGCGACCAAGCCCCGTGGCTGTCTCGACCTAGGGTCCTTCGCCGGCATCTCGGCGTGATAGGCTCGCGCAAGAGCGCCGATGACCGGGCCACGATCGCCGACGTGATGAGAGTCCACTGTTAATGGCCGAGCACGCGACACCCTCTGACAGCATCGCCGCGCTGGTGCTCGCCGCCGGTCAGTCGCGGCGCTTCGGCAGCGACAAGCGCCTCGCCGAACTGCCCGGCCGCGGCACGTTGCTCGTCGCCACCCTGGCCACGCTGCGTCCGCATTTTCGCGACATTCATGTGGTCATCGGTGGCGATGACGATGCCGTCAGGCTGGGCATACCGGACGACATCGTCACGCTCGTCAATCCCGACGCTCGGCGCGGCATGGGCGCCAGCCTGGCCTTCGGCATGTGTGCGCTGCTGCGGGAGAGCCGGGCCCGGGCCGTGGCGGTGATGCTCGGCGACATGCCGTGGGTGCGCGATGCCACCTTCGCGGCGCTGGCCCTACGGGCCGGCGAAGCGCTGATCGTGCGTCCGACCTTCCAGGGCGAAGGCGGCCATCCGGTCGTCTTCGGGCGGCAATTCTGGCCGGTGCTGTGCCAACTGGACGGCGACGGCGGCGCGCGTCATATCCTGCTCGACAACCCGGCAGCCTGCGTCGAGATCGCCACCGCCGACCCGGGCGTCATCAAGGACGTCGACGAACCCGGCGCGCTCGATCCGGGCTAGCGCACGCTACCCACCGGTGTCAGCCGGCCGGGCCAATTGCGCCGGCGTGGCCTTGGCGCCCATCGCCGTGGCCAGGTCGTGGGCGGTCATGCCCTTGCTCTCGCGGGCATGTCGGTCGGCGCCCTTGGCCAGCAGGCAAGCGACGATCTCGGCATGGTCGAACATCGCCGCGAACATCAACGCGGTCTTGCCGTCGGGTGACGAGCCGTCGACCGCGGCGCCGTTTTCCAGCAGCAACCGGACCATCGCCAGGTTGCCCTTGAACGCAGCGCCCGCCAGTGGATTCTGACCGTTGTCGTTGCGCAGTTCCGGGTCGGCGCCATGCTCGAGCAGCACGCGGGTGGTCTCGACGTGGCCATGGTAGCTGGCCAGCATCAACAGGCTGTCGCCCTTCTGGTTGCGCATGTTGGGCGGCAGGCCCTGCCCGAGCCAGTGACGGAAGTTCTCGGTCTCGCCTTCCCGTGCGGCATTGAAGATCTGCGTGGCCAGGCGGATCGTCTCCTCGTCCGGCCCGCTATCCGGCGCCGGGGCTGGCTGTCCCGGTGCCTGCGTCTGGTTAGCCATGGGTCCCTCCTTGATGTGCATTCCAGGCATGCGATCGTCTTGTCAGCCTGGTGGCCGCGCTCCACTTCCAGCCCAGGAGCCTGTCGGCCCGGGCCAAGCCCTGCAGGTCTAGCGCTCCGCCGAGGCCGCCCACAGGTTGACGCCACCTTCCACGGCGTAACGATCGATCTCGGCCAGCTCGTCGTCGCTGAAATCGAGACGCGCGAGCGTCCCCACGCAATCGACGACCTGCTGCGGGCGACTCGCGCCGATCAGCGCCGAGGTGACCTGGGGCTTGCGCAGCACCCAGGCCAGCGCCATCTGCGCCAGATTCTGGCCACGCCGCTCGGCGATCGCATTCAGCGCACGCACCCGCTCGAGGTTGTCCGCCGACAGGTGCGCTTCGCGCAGCGCGCCACCCTGAGCCAGCCGGCTGTCGTCGGGCACGCCGCCCAGGTACTTGCCGGTCAATATGCCCTGGGCCAGCGGCGAGAAGGCGATCGCGCCCATAGCCAGCTCATCGAGGGTGTCGAGCAGGCCGTCGTCCTCGATCCAGCGATTGATCATCGAGTAGCTCGGCTGATGAATCAGGCACGGCGTGCCGAGCTCGCGCAGGATCGCCACCGCCTCGCGGGTGCGCTGGGCGTTGTAGGAGGAGATGCCCACGTAAAGCGCCTTGCCCTGGCGCACCGCGCTGTCCAACGCGCCCATGGTTTCCTCGAGCGGCGTCTCGGGATCGAAGCGGTGCGAGTAGAAGATGTCGACGTAATCGACGCCCAGGCGCTCGAGGCTCTGGTCGAGGCTCGCCGTCAGGTACTTGCGGCTGCCCCAGTCGCCGTAGGGCCCCGGCCACATGGTGTAGCCCGCCTTGGTGGAGATCAGCAACTCGTCACGATGGCCGGCGAAATCCGTCTTGAGGATGCGCCCGAACAGCTCCTCGGCGCTGCCCGGCGGCGGGCCGTAGTTGTTGGCCAGGTCGAAGTGGGTAATGCCATGATCGAACGCGGTGCGGCAGATCTCCCGGGCGTTGTCGCTGTGGGCGTTGTCGCCAAAGTTGTGCCACAGCCCCAGCGACAGCGCGGGCAGCTTCAGGCCACTGCGTCCACAGCGGTTGTAGATCATATGTTCGTAACGGGAATCCGAGGGAGTGTAGCTCATACCGTTGTCCTTTATTTCCAGAGATCATCGTGTAACAGGCTAAGGGTCTGGTACTCACAGCGCCACTACACTGCCTGGCCTGCACACCAGTGCGGCGCACTTCAGCAGCCGAGTTGCTCGGCCAACGCGATGATCGACCCGGCATGCCGGTCGTTGGCCGGCGATCCGGCAATGTCCTTGGGATTGGCAGCACCGAACTCATTCGGACGCTCGATGTACGCCGTCTTGAGACCATAAGAACGTGCGCTGTCGAGATCGTCCTGGTGCGCCGCAACCATCATCACCGCCTCGGCCGGCACATCGAAGACCTGCGCCACACCCAGATAGGTATCGGGATGCGGCTTGTACTGGCGAAACACTTCCGCCGAGAGCAGGCAGTCCCACGCCAGCCCGACGCGCTTGGCCATGTTGGCGAGCAGCCCCAGATTGCCATTGGACAGCGTGCAAATCATGAAGCGCTGCTTGAGCCGCGACAGCCCCTCGACGGCGTCCGGCCACGGCTCCAGGCGATGCCATACGCGGTTGAGGTTGCGCTTCTGAGACTCCGTCAGCGAGGTGATGCCGAACTGCGCCAGCACATCGTCGAGGATGCCCCGATGCAGGTCGTCGATCAGCGTCCAGCCCAGTTCCCCAGACATCACCCGCTGCATCGCCGGCCGATAGCCGGCGCGCCACGCCAATGCGAACTCGCCGCCATCGACGCCCAGGTTTAGCGCCTCGACTTCGCGAGCGATCGAGCCATGCCAGTCGACGACGGTACCGAACACATCGAAAGCGAGAATCTCGACTTCCTGCATTAGCTGTCTCCCTGGGGCTACTGCCCTTCATCATCGGTCGCCTATTGCCACGCGAAGTCCTGGCCTTTCTTACGATATCTCAGTGCGCCTCGTCCCAGTTGGCGCCGGATTCGGCCTCGACGATCAGCGGCACTTTGAGCTCGGCGGCATTTTGCATGCGCTGCTTGACGATGCCGATGAAGTCGTCGACCTGCGATTCCTTGACCTCGAATACCAGCTCGTCGTGGACCTGCATGACCATCCAGGCATCGAAAGCGCTGTCGCCGCCGACCGGCGACAGCCAGCCGTCGACGTCAATCATCGCGCACTTGATGATGTCGGCGGCGGTGCCCTGCATCGGCGCATTGATGGCGGTGCGCTCGGCGGCCTGGCGACGGGCATGCTGGCGCGAGTTGATCTCGGGCAGGTAGAGCCGGCGGCCGAACACCGTCTCGACGAAGCCGTCGTCGGCGGCCTGGGCGCGGATGGTGTCCATGAAGCGCGCGACACCGGGATAACGCTCGAAGTAACGCTCGATATACACCTTGGCCTGCCTGGCCTCGATGTGCAGCTGCCTGGACAGCCCCCAGGCGCTCATCCCGTAGATCAGCCCGAAGTTGATCGCCTTGGCGCTGCGTCGCTGCTCGCCGCTGACCTTGTCCAGCGCCACGCCGAACACCTCGGCGGCGGTGGCGGTATGAATGTCGCGCTCTTGGGCGAAGGCCTCGAGCAGGCCCTCATCCTCGGAGAGGTGCGCCATGATGCGCAGCTCGATCTGCGAGTAGTCGGCGGCGACGATGCGATAGCCCGGCCGGGCGACGAACGCCTGGCGGATCTTGCGCCCCTCCTCGGTGCGGACGGGGATGTTCTGCAGGTTGGGATCGCTTGACGACAGCCGCCCGGTGGCGGTCACCGCCTGATGGTAGCTGGTGTGGATGCGCCCGGTGGCCTTGTGGATCAGCTGCGGCAGCTTGTCGGTGTAGGTCGACTTGAGCTTGGTCAGCCCGCGATGGGCCATGATCACCTTGGGCAGCGGATAGTCCAGCGCCAGCTCCTCGAGCACCGCCTCGGCGGTCGACGGTGCGCCCTTGGGGGTCTTCTTGAGCACCGGGATCTTCTGCTCGTCGAACAGGATTTCGCAGAGTTGCTTGGGCGAACCGAGATTGAACTCGCGCCCGGCGATCTCGAAGGCGTCCTTCTCGATCTCGCGGATGCGCGTCTCGAGCGTCTGGCTCTGGGCATGCAGCAGGCTCACGTCGAGCGCCACGCCGATGCGCTCCATGCGCGAGAGCACCGGGATCATCGGCCGCTCGAGGCCGTCGAGCACCTCGGCGAGGCGGCCTTCGGCCTCGACGCGCGGGCGTAGTTCGTGGTGCAGGCGCAGGGTGACGTCGACGTCCTCGCAGGCATAGGGCACGGCCTGCTCCAGGGCGACCTGGTTGAAAGTCAGCTGCTTGGCGCCCTTGCCGGCAACCTCCTCGAAGCTGACGGTCTTCTCGCCGAGGTACTTGAGCGCCAGCGAGTCCATGTCGTGGCGCGTGGCGGTGGAGTTGAGCACGTAGGACTCGAGCATGGTGTCGGTCAGCGTGCCGGCCACGCGGATGCCGTAGCGCGCCAGCACCGAGATGTCGTACTTGAGGTTCTGGCCGATCTTGCCCTTGGCGGGATCCTCGAGCAGCGGTTTGAGCGCGGCGAGCACGGCGTCGCGGTCGAGCTGCGCGGGGGCATCGATATAATCGTGGCCGACCGGGATGTAAGCCGCCTCGCCGGGCTCGAGCGCCAGGCCGATGCCGACGATCCCGGCGTCCATGTAGTTGAGGCTGTCGGTCTCGAGATCGAAGCAGAACGCCTCGGCGGCGGCGAGGCGCTCGAGCCAGACGTCCAGATCGGCCCGTTCGAACAGCGTGTAATCCTCGCGGGCCGGCTTGGCCAGGGTCACGTCCTCGTCGAGCTCGCTACCGACCGTGGCGTCGCCGCCCGACCCAGCCTTACCCAGTGCAGCGCCGCCCGACGGAGCGCCGCCCGACGGAGCGCCGCCCGACGGAACGCCGCCCGCAACGTCATCGACGCCCTCGTCGCGGCCGGCCAGTAGTTCGCCGAGCCAGGCCTTGAACTCCAGCTCGCGATACAGCCGGGTCAGCGCCTCGCGGTCGGGATGGGCGATGTCCAGGTCGTCGAGGCCCACCGGTAGCTCGCAGTCGGTCTTGATGGTCGCCAGCTGGTAGGACAGAAACGCCTGCTCGCGGTTGGCCTCGAGCTTCTTGTCCAGCGTCTTGGCGCCGCGAAAGCTCAGCGTCTTGACCGCCTCTAGATTGGCGTAGACGCCGTCGAGGCCGCCTTCGATGCCCTGCAGCAGGCCCAGCGCGGTCTTCTCGCCGACCCCCGGCACGCCGGGGATGTTGTCGACCTTGTCGCCCATCAGCGCCAGGAAGTCGATGATCCGCGCCGGCGGCAGGCCGAACTTGGCCTCGACGCCGGCGACGTCCAGCGTCTCGTTCTTCATGGTGTTGACCAGCGTGATGTGCGCGTTGACCAACTGCGCCATGTCCTTGTCGCCGGTGGAGATCACCGCATCGCGGCCGGCCTCGGTGGCGTGGCGCGCCAGGCTGCCGATCACGTCGTCGGCCTCGACCCCCTCGATGCACAAAAGCGGCAGGCCGAGCGCACGGATGCAGGCGTGCAACGGCTCGACCTGGCTCTTCAGGTCGTCGGGCATCGGCGGACGCTGGGCCTTGTACTGCGCGAACAACTCGTCGCGAAAGGTCTTGCCCTTGGCGTCGAAGACCACCGCCATGGGACTCTGCGGGTACTGGCGGATCAGGCTCTTGATCATACTGATCACGCCCTTGACCGCGCCGGTGGGCTGGCCGGTGGACGTGGTCAACGGCGGCAACGCGTGAAAGGCGCGGTACAGGTAGGAGGAGCCGTCGACGAGAACGATGGGCGGCGTGTCGGCCATGGGTGGGGCACCTCAGCGAAAAGCGATCGATGCGCCCATGATACGCAAGCCGCCCCGGGACGTCAGGCAATCGCCGGTATCGGTGCCAGACTCGGACGGGCACCCGCGCGATCGGGCGTCGAACGACCATCGGCGCGTGCGGGTTATCTAAAGTAAGTGCACGCTAGCCGTCGTTACACATACACTGCGGGTATCGTTTATACGCTTTTTCCAAGCTTGGAGGTTGCCATGAAACTCCCCCCGCTGATTACCGCCACGCTACTCGCGCTCGGCCTTTCGGCCGGCCTGGTGCCGGCGGCGCTGGCCCAGCAGGACGCGGACGAATCGGTATCGCCGGATATCACCGTGCGCCAGGAGGAGGACCGTACGATTCGCGAGTACCGCGTCAACGGCCAGCTCTACGCCATCGAGGTCCAGCCCAAGGCCGGGCCGTCGTACTACCTGGTCGACGATAACGGCGACGGCGATTTCCGGCGCAGCGACAACGAGCGGGTGGTGCCGCCGCAGTGGGTGCTGATCTCCTGGTAAGCCGCTTGACGGGCCGGCACCAACACTACCGGCCGGCATCCGATGATTACTCTTGCAGGCACTGCAAGGTCGGCCGTCGACTCGCTACAATGGCCCGCTTGGATACCAGGGCGAGAACACCATGGCCGTATTCACACCGCTCGACGACGCCCAGGTCGCGAGCTTTCTCGAGCGCTTCGACGCCGGCCGGCTCATCGCCTGCGAAGGCGTCGCCAGCGGTACCGAGAATTCCACGTTCTTCGTCACTACCGACCGCCGCGAGTTGGTGCTGACGCTGTTCGAGCAGGGCGAGCACGATGAACTGCCGTTCTTCGTCGACCTGCTCGATTATCTCGACGAATATCGTCTGCCGGTCCCCGGGCCGCTCCACGATCGCCGGGGGGTGGCGCTGCAGAGCCTCGCCGGCAAGCCGGCGCTGCTGTTTCCGCGGCTGCCCGGCAAGCATCCCGAATCGCCCAATCTCGCCCAGTGTCGCGCGCTCGGCGATACCCTGGGGCGCATGCACAAGGTCGGCCAGCACTTCGACGGCCACCGCCCCAACCCGCGCGACCTGAACTGGCTGCTGGCCAGACATCATCAGGTCTACGCGTATCTCACCCCCGCCGACCAGGCGCTGATGAGCGACGAGGTCGACAGCTATCAAAGCGCCTTCGACGATCCCGATCGGTTGCCCACGGGCGCCATCCATGGCGACCTGTTCCGCGACAACACGCTGTTCGACGGCGACCGGCTTGGCGGGATCATCGATTTCTACAATGGCTGCAGCGGCGAGCTGCTGTTCGACCTGGCGATCGTCGTCAACGACTGGGCCAGCGACGCGCACGGCCATCTCGAGCCGGCCCGCCACGACGCGCTGCTCGGCGCCTACCTCCAGCGTCGGCCGCTGAGCGACGCCGAACGGAGATTGTGGCCGATGATGCTGCGCATGACTGCGCTGCGCTACTGGCTGTCGCGGCTGCTGGTGGTCTACGTCGACCCACCGGCCCACGAACTGACGCCCCACGATCCGGAGCGCTTTCGCCGCATCCTCAAGGCCCGCATCGCCGCCGGCGCCTTGCCGTTGCCGGCGTGAATGCGGCCATGCTCGACACCGCAGCGAATGACGCCTGTTGATCACACTAACTAACAGTCCCGCCCGGCGCCGGCATGATGCGCCAGCGCCGGGCCGCACGCCTCAGCCGCCATCCACGGCGGCTCGTTCAGGCCCTTCAGGGAGACCGCACATGACCGCATCCGCCGCACAGGCACGCCGCACCTACAACATCGATCAGTGGGGAAGCGGCTATTTCGACGTCGACGACCACGGCCATGCCGTGGTCCGGCCGCTGGGCAGCGAGACCGAGGGTCCGGCGCTGCCGCTCGACGCATTGGTCGATCAGCTGCGCGAGGCCGGCCTGCGCCTGCCGGTGCTGGTGCGCTTCACCGATATCCTCCACGACCGCGTGGAACAGCTCTGTGCGGCGTTCGATACGGCGATGCGCGAGGAAGCCTTCCAGGGCGGCTATACCGCGGTCTACCCGATCAAGGTCAACCAGCAGCGCCGGGTGGTCGAGGAGATCCTCGCCACCCAGGAGCGCGGCCATGGTCGCGTGGGGCTGGAGGCCGGCAGCAAGCCCGAACTGCTGGCGGTGCTGGCGCTGTCCACCGACGGCGCGTCGCTGATCGTCTGCAACGGCTACAAGGATCGCGAGTACGTGCGCCTGGCGCTGATGGGCGAGAAGCTCGGCCACCGGGTCTATCTGGTGGTGGAGAAGTTCTCGGAGCTCAACCTGATCCTCGAGGAGGCCGAGCGCATCGGCGTGACACCGCGCATCGGGCTGCGCGCCCGGCTGGCCTCGGTGGGCAAGGGCAAGTGGCAGGACTCCGGCGGCGAGAAGTCCAAGTTCGGCCTCACCGCGACGCAGATCCTCGGCGTGGTCGAGCGCCTGCGCGAGGCCGATGCGCTTTCCAGCCTGCAACTGGTGCACTTCCACCTCGGCTCGCAGATCGCCAACATCCGCGACATCCAGCGCGGCCTGCGCGAATGCGCGCGTTTCTACCGAAGCCTGCGCGAGATGGGCGCGCCGGTGGACACCGTCGACGTCGGCGGCGGCCTGGGCGTGGACTACGAAGGAACGCGCTCGCGCAGTTTCTGCTCGATCAACTATTCGATGCGCGAGTACGCCAGCAACGTGGTGTGGGCCTTCAGCCAAGCCTGCGAGGCCGAGGGCATCCCCCATCCACACCTGATTTCCGAATCCGGCCGGGCGCTGACCGCGCACCATGCGGTGCTGATCACCAACGTCATCGACGAGGAGCGCATCGGCGAAACCGCTCCGTCGCGCCGGCGCGCCGAGGACGACCCGCAGGTCGACGAGTTGTGGCGCGTCTACGACCGGCTCGCGACCATGCAGGAGCCGCGCGGCCAGGTCGAGGCGTACCACGACCTGACCCAGGCGATCGCCGAACTGCAGGAGCGCTTCGTGATGGGCATGGCCGATCTCGACGCCCGCGCCGAGGGCGAGGCGGTTTACTTAGCCGCCTGCCAGCGCCTGCGCTCGCGGCTGGACAGCCGCAACCGCGCCCACCGCGACATCGCCGACGAACTGGGCGAGAAGCTCGCCGACAAGCTGTTCGTCAACTTCTCGCTGTTCCAGTCGCTGCCCGACGTGTGGGGCATCAAGCAGGTCTTCCCGGTGCTGCCGCTGACCGGGCTGGATCGCGAGCCGACTCGCCGCGGGGTGATCCAGGACATCACCTGCGACTCCGACGGGCGCATCGACAGCTACGTCGACGGCCAGGGCCTGGAAAGCACCCTGCCGCTGCCCGAGTGGGACGATCATGACGACAAGCTGCTGGGGCTGTTCCTGGTCGGCGCCTATCAGGAGATTCTCGGCGACCTGCACAACCTGTTCGGCGACACCGACTCGGTCGACGCCGCGCTCGACGCCGATGGCCAGTGGCAACTGTCGAGCCTGCAGCATGGCGACCGGGTCGCCGACGTGCTGCGCTACGTCAACTTCGACGCCGAGGTGCTGCGCGCGCGGCTCGATGCCCAGCTTCAGGCCAGCGCCCTCGACGATACCGAGCGGGCGCACTTCATGGACGACCTGGCCGCCGGCCTCGAGGGCTATACCTATCTCGAGTAAGCGCTGAAAATACCGGGAAAACGCCCGGCGTCCTTCTGCCTCAGGGCAATCGCAGTTAGCGTTTTCGCTCGGGGCTGAGCCATCGATAAGCCTGCGAGAAGGCGCTGTAAATACGTCCATGTACGCTACCGACGCCATCCATGGCGTCGAACCTTCTCTTCGGTTTATCCCCGGCGCCCCTCGTCAGGTCCAGCTGCAATAGCCTTGTCTTGTGCCATGCTAGTCGGCGGTGCGGGTGATCGCCTCCACCGCACCGTGGCTGGCCCCGGCGGCCAGCGCCAGGCTGATCTCGGCGCCGCGCGGCAAGGCGCCCACGCCCGCCGGCGTGCCGGTCAGCACCACGTCGCCGGGCATCAGCGTGAAGTGGCGGCTCATCTCGGCCAGCAGTTCAGGAATCGCGAACAACATGTCGGCGCTGTCGCCGGTCTGGCGGCGCTCGTCGTCGATATCCAGCGTGAAATGCAGCGCCTGCCAGTCGGGCTCGCCCTCTAGCGGGGCGAACGACGTCAGCGGACAGGCACCGTCGAAGGCCTTGGCGACCTCCCACGGATGGCCCTTGTCCTTGAGCCGTGCCTGCACGTCGCGCAGGGTCAGATCCAGCGCCAGCCCCAGCCCGGCGACGGCGCGCTGTGCCGCCTGCGGTGTGGCGCGAGTCAGCGGCGTGCCGATCAGCAGCGCCAGTTCGGCCTCGAAGTGCACCTCGCCGCGCGCGAACTGCGCTTCCAGCGGCTCGTCGATATCCACGGCGCTGCTCGCCGGCTTGATGAACAAAAGCGGCGCGCTGGGCACCGGGTTGTCGAGCTCGCGGGCGTGCTCGGCGTAGTTGCGGCCGACGCAGACGATCTTGCCCAGCGGCTGGCTGAAGGCCTGGCCAGTGGTGAAGCGAGGAACGAACGACATGGCGACTCCACAAAATCCGATGAGAAAGTGCCGAGTCTACCCTAGCCAGCACACTAGAGCGAAAGAAGCCGCCACTCATTTAATTATCAAGTAATTGATTTTGAATATTTTCTGGTGCCGGCGAGTGGACTCGAACCACCGACCTACGCATTACGAATGCGTTGCTCTGCCAACTGAGCTACGCCGGCTCAGGCAAAATCCTACTCATTAGTCGACATGCCAGGCAAGCCCGTTAGCTGGCACGTGCCAAGTCTGCCGTCAGCCTCTAAACGGCCGACGAAGCCACTCAGGACACAGACGAGTCCCAGCAACAAGCTGCCCGGGGCGATGAGCAGCGCAAGCGACCCGAAGGCAAGGTCAAGCCGCAGGAGGCGCAGAAGGATCAGGACTCCTCGTTGAACCACGATACCGACGAAGAGCGTCTCGACCAGGAGAGTGGCTCAGACGCCATGATGCAACCCGATGGCTACAATGGCGGTTGAGCCCGCGAACCGCAGGCCGGGCCAAGGAGGCGCCTTGTCCCGGCTCCCGGTCAGCTTGCAGGCTATTCGTTTTCCCGGCGCAGCTGCCTGGCAAGGTTGCGCAGATAGTCGGCCGAGACGCTCGACATTCCCGCTTCCTTCATGGCCTTGGCCAGGCGGAGATAAGCCTCGGCATCGTTGAGGGCGAGCCGCGCCTCCTCAGTTTCAAGCTCTGTCGTCACGCTTGCGGTCTCCTTGTGCGGCCCTGTGGAAAGCGCGCTGCCCGGCAACGCGCGTGCAAAAGATGCCATAACTTTGTCTCGCCTCAAATAACCGACGGCGCGCTACATTAGCATGCCCAAGGTCTCGAAGTATGAACGGCTCATGCTTCGACATGAGACGAATCTCCATCGAGCAGATCACAAGCCTGACAAGGCAGTCCTATCCGCGCAACAGCGGATTGATCGCTTCGCTGCAGTGCTCTGGAACGAACCCCGCCAACACAGAGAGCCGCTCGAAATCGAGAATCCTTATCGCGTTGCGCCGCTTGTGAATCAACCCCTCCTCCGCCAGATCGGTCAACGTGCGGCTGACATGCACCTCGGTGAGTCCCAGCATCAGGCTGAACAGGCGCTGCGTCAGGGGCAACGTGAAGCTGCCTCCGTCAGTCGCGTGGATGCGCTCCAGCCGGTAATAGATTTCCAGCGCAAAGTGCGCAATACGCGACTTGGCATCATGGCTCAATACGTTGACCAGGCGTTCAGTGATGACCGCCTGCTGATGAGATGCCGAGGCATGCATGGCCAGTCCCAGCGTGCTGGAACGCTGGCAGGCCCTACGCAAGCTTTGCACGGGAAACGGGCAGACGACTCCGTCCGTGAGCATTTCGACCCCGGTGTAGTGAGTGTTGAACGTCACTTCACGGATGCCGATCAAGTCGCCGGGCAGAAATATCTCGAGAACCTGACGACTACCGCCCTTGCTGCAGTGAAATGAGTAAGCCCAGCCTCGCTGCAAGGTATACAACATCTCGGGGACGTCACCGGCCTTCCATAACTGGCTACGTCGCTCGACCTCTTTGGGCGCATGCTCGAGCTCTTCCAACAGCAGCAGATCTTCCTCGCCAAGTTCGATGTGTTGGCAGAGACTCCTCTTGATACAGCACTCTTGCGTATCCATGGAAACATCCTTGTGTGAGCGCTCACACTATCGCTGCGAACCGTAACGAGCCGGCCTTCCTGGCCGCGCTCCTGGAAGTGTAGGTGAATTACTGTGTCACTCCAGGCGCTCCTAAGTGACAGTCGGCCAACCGAGCCAGTGGCCGGCCAATACCGCAACTGCACCGTCGACCTGCCCACTCTCATGCGGCAAGTATCGGAAAAGCTTAGTGCCGCCCGCGCCACAGGACAACGAGTCGCCCACATTTCAAGTCGCTATCATTCGCCCATAGAAAAGCCCGGCCGAATGGCCGGGCTTTCCGAGTGCTGCGTTTCCTTACCGCTACAACGAGCATCCTGCTCGTACATCCTTGGCGCGTGAGCCATCCATCGCTCGCCCCCTCCTTGGTACGGGCCTTCCTTGCCCGACGCCGCCCACGATCTCAAAGTGAGCGAGCCACGTATTTAACCCACGTTATAAAAACGCAAAATGCCTTCATCCAGGCAAAAAATAGCCCCGTGGGGGATACAGGGCGCGAAGCGATATCGATCATCGGACACTTTGGGACCATTCACGATGGCGCGCCATTCTTGTCGCGATGAGCTTCCTTGGCCTCAGCTCCATACTGCGGGATCGTCCTGATCCCTGATCACACTGCTAGCGTAGTCGCCAGCAACCATGATTCAAGCCGCTCTGTGCACCAGGCTACTTCCAGACATCGGCCTTAGGGCGACCACGCAGCGTGCCGCCCCGGTACTTGTCGGCTTTCTCGAAGAACTCGTCGGTCAGTTGCGGCGCGTCGTCAGGGTCGATCCAGTCACTGCCGGCATCGTCTGGCATTGCTTCGATCTTCTTACGCCGGCTCCTCGTCCAGCAGGGTTTCATAGGGGATATGCAACCCCTTGTGCAGGTTTCGCACCATGCGCAGGCTCAGCCCACGCCGACGGTTCAGCACCTCCGACACACGGCCACTGGGACCGATGAAGCGCTCCAGATCCCGCGGCGTCAGCCCCTGCTGCTCCATGCGAAACCGGATCGCCTCGATGGGATCGGAAGGCCCAACGGGGTAATGCTCATCCTCGTAGCGCTCGACGAGAATCGACAGCACTTCCAGCTCGTCGGCCTCGGCGCTACCTTCTTCGGCATCCCACAGCGCTTGTATCCGCGCGAAGGCGCGATCCAGATCGGCATCACTGCGAATTGGCTGAATGTTCATCTATATGGTCTCCGCATCTACCTGATCATACTGCTTGTGTGTTCCCACGAAGCGTACCCATGCGATCTGCTGCGAGTAGCGGATCGACACGATGACCCGGTACTTGTTGCCGCCGATGTTGAAGACCACGCGACCGCCCTTGAGGATGCTTGCCGTGGCGATCTCCGCTTTCAACGCCTGCGGCGTCGGCCAGTCAGCCTTCGCCATCATGTGATACCACTCTGTCAGCGGCCGCTCGGCGGCGGCATAGCCCTGCTCCCAGAACTCCCGCAACGTGCGTTTCGCGATGACTCTCACAAGATTTTCCCCTTTTGGGAGAATATAGATTCTCCCTTTTTGGGAGTCAACAACCGTCCCGATCCCCGTATAGCGGGTGATAGAACCGTTCGGCCACGAGTATCGGGTGATCGATCACCCGAATGTCGTCGCCAGCGGGCTTGGCGAGCATTAGTATGCCGTCTTGGCGTCTGACGGCGCCCTTGCTGGCTGCAGTGCCGCCAGTCGCGCTGGGGAACGAAGGAAGTTCAGTTGTTGTCGCGAAACTCTCTGGCCAGTTCCGCTAGACGCAGCATCAAGCCATTATCCTGTGCCCGTTCATGCGCGTACGAATACAGCAGCCCGAGTATGCAATAACGGTGATCTTCAAACTCGCCATGCACATATACCAACGAGGCATCCCGATGCGGCTCTTTTCGACGACACGTCATCTGGGCCACGGTTTGCGGGTGAACAGTAACCAATTCTTTAACGCTTGATTTCACTGCGTTTTAAATGGTGCTGGCACCAAGAGTCGAACCCGGGACTGTAGTGGTCACGATGTGGTCAATTCTCCGACATTGCACTTATACCCATTTGGGAATAAACTCACAATATGGATTCGGAGGACGCTATCAAACCGCTCTACTGGGTCGCCAGCAGCAAGAAGGATCTGCTGGCTATGCCCGACGACGTACAGGATGTCTTCGGTTATGCGCTTCATCAGGCGCAGGCCGGTAGCAAGCACAGCCAGGCTAAGCCAACTCAAGGGCTTCGGTTCTGCGGGTGTTCTAGAAGTTGTCGAAGACGCCCAGGGCGACACCTACCGCGCTGTCTACACCGTCAAGTTTCAGGGCGCGGTCTATGTCCTTCACTGCTTCCAGAAGAATTCCAGTAGTGGCATCGCTACGCCCAAGCCAGACCTGGACAAGATCCGCGAACGGCTCAAAGCCGTCGAACAGCACGTGAGAGAGTCATCATCATGATCGATATCGAACAAGGCAGCACCAACGTCTACGCCGACCTCGGTCGCCATGATGCCGACGAGATGCTGATCAAGGCCCAGCTGGCCACCAAGATCGCCGAGATCATCAAGCGTCGCCGTCTCACCCAGGCCAAGGCCGCCGAGATCGTCGGTATCCCGCAGCCCAAGCTCTCCGGGCTGCTCCGCGGTCAATTTCGCGGTATCAGCGAAGCCAAGATGCTTGGGTGTCTTGCTCGGTTGGGTCGCGACGTTCGCATCGTCGTCGGTCCCTCTCGCCCGCGCTCCAAGCCTGGTCATGTCGAGGTCGAATTTACCGGATAACTTCGATGCGCTTTTCGGCGTGGTTGATCTTCATTCGCTCCAGGCGAACACCCGCTACCTCACAGGCTCGATTTAGGATGCGATCACGCTTCACTCGGTCGGGCCTTTCATGACTCGGATCGTCGAGCTCCAAGGCACATTTCACTTTAAAATCAGCTTTTTCACACAAGACATAATCAAAATGCCATTGCGAAAGCTGGCGAAATAACGACTTATACTCCCTCGTCCAGGTGTGGTGCTTCTTCATGTTCGGCTGGATCAAGTCCACCACGCGCACCTGACAGAAAATGGCTCTTCGTCGTTTCATGTGGATTTGGCCTGATCCAGCAGGCTCCCCACCGGGCTGCCAATCAGATAGATCATGGTGATGAAGTAGCCCTCGTTGCGGTACCGCGAGCCCGTGATCGGGCGGCTTGAAACAAGCTGTTCATCCCTTCCAGTCGTGCATTGGTCAGCGCCGATAGCCAGCGCCGAATGACCCTGCGTATTCCGGCGAACGTGACCGCCCATTCCGGGGATCGTGACCGATTTGCACATGGCCATCACGCTGGAGTCGGTTTTGTACTCTAAGCGGTCACGATGGGCCGGAATATGCAACTTCATCCAGGAACGCCAACCCCAGGCCTGTCAGGACTTCATGTACAACATCGCCGCGCACATGCTGGCCCACGTCGAGCCCGCCGGCTGCGCCATTCACCTCGCCTTGGACCTGCAAGGATGGCAGCCGCCCCGCGACTTCATGGACCGGTTCGTCACCCGCTCCAAGCGCGTTACCAAGCTCAACGGCGTCTCCGACTTTGAGATCACCACCGGCGAGATCGCCGCCCAGTACGCCTACGGCCAAAGCTACCTATTCGGCACTGCCGGGGCTCTCCAGTGCGCCCTCTACAACAAGACCCGCCAAGCCCATAGCCGCGACAAGCTGCACTTCTGGGAGGGCATCTGGAAGCAGGCCACCGGCGACGATCCTCTGGATGAGCCCTACGACCCCGACCAGGACGTTTGGCGCATCGAGATGCGCTTTCATCAGTCCGTGCTCCGCGAGTACGCCCAGGGCACGCCGCCCTGGAGGACGGAACCATTACCGAGGACGAGCGCTTCAGCCTCCACGACCTCAAGCGCAAGGGGATCACCGACTACAAGGGCACCCGTCACGAGAAGCAGGAAGGCAGCGGTCACCGTTCACCAGGGATGATGGACGTCTACGATCTCAGTCTGCCCGTCGTAAAATCCAGCGAGGAATGACCGGCGAAGCCCGCCAAATTCTGTACAGCGGCACTATCTCGCAGACGCACGAAAAGGGGGTTAGCTCAGCTAGCCCCCTTTTGGTGAAGGCCAAAAGGCGGGGAGAATTTTACGTAGACAAGAAAAAGCCGCCCTTGAAGGCGGCTTTTAAAATCTGCAAACGCTTGATATTGCTGCGTTTAAATGGTGCTGGCACCAGGAGTCGAACCCGGGACCTACTGATTACAAGTCAGTTGCTCTACCAACTGAGCTATGCCAGCCCCAAGAGCGTTGGCGTGGCTGGGGTAGCAGGACTCGAACCTGCGAATGCCGATACCAAAAACCGGTGCCTTACCACTTGGCTATACCCCAGCAAATTGGTGGCCAGAGACGGAATCGAACCGCCGACACGAGGATTTTCAATCCACTGCTCTACCGACTGAGCTATCTGGCCGTTGCCAACGGGGACGTATTAAACCGTAATCCCCGCAGACGGTCAACCCTGCCTTTTCAGAATGATGCTGGCCGATTCAGCGCCCATCGCGCTATTGCGCGGGCGGCACGTAGCCTTCGGCCTGGTCGCTTTCGCGGTTGTCCAGAAAGCGCTCCATCTGATCCATCAGGTACTCGCGGGTCTTGGGGTCGAGCATGTTGAGATGCTTCTCGTTGATCAGTCGCGTCTGCTGCGCCTGCCACTCTTCCCAGGCCTTCCTCGACACGCTGCGCTGGATTTCCTGGCCCTTCTCGCCCGGCAGCGGCGGAAAAGGCAGGGCCTCGAGCTCTTGCTGATATTTGCGACAGAACACGGTCTGCGTCATCGCGAGCGCTCCTCGGCTTGCGTCGTTGAATGGGCCAGCGTCTCCAGCAGCGTCTTGACCGGAGCGGCCAAGCCGATGCTCGCCGGCTCCCGGGGGTTATACCAGAGTCGACCCGGCTCGGTCACGGCAGCGCTGTCGCGCGCCAGCCGCACCAGCTGCGGCACGATATGCAGGCGAAAGTGGCTGAAGGTATGGCTGAGCGTCGGCCAGGCCGGCTCGCGCTGCGCATCCGGGGCGTGAATCGCCAGCCAGTCGTCCAGCGCCGCGTCGTCGTCGAACTGGGGGAAGCTCCACAGCCCGCCCCACAGCCCGCTGGCGGGACGCTGTTCGAGCATCACCCGGCCCTCTCGGTCGCACAGCAACAGCATCCGGGCATGACGCTCCGGCAAGGTCTTGCGCGGCTTGGGCTCGGGAAAGCGGCTTTGCTCGCCGCGGGCATGGGCCTGGCAGGCATCGTTGAACGGGCACAGCAGGCAACTCGGCTTGCCCCGCGTGCACAGCGTCGCGCCCAGGTCCATCATCGCCTGGGTATAGTCGGCCAGGCGCTCGTCCGGTGTGTAGTGTTCCGCCAGACGCCATAACTCACGCGCCACCGCGGTTCGCCCTGGCCAGCCTTCCACGGCGCGCAGGCGCGCCAGCACCCGCTTGACGTTACCGTCGAGAATCACCGCGCGGCGCCCGCTGGTGATCGCGATGATCGCCCCGGCGGTGGAGCGACCGATGCCGGGCAACCCGGCCATGGCATCGACGCTGTGCACCGGAAATTCGCCGCCGTGCACCTCGACGACGATCTGCGCGGCGCGGTGCAGGTTGCGCGCGCGGGCATAGTAGCCAAGCCCGGTCCACAAATGCAGGACCTCATCCGGGGCGGCTTGCGCCAGGTCCTCGACACGCGGAAATCGCGCCATGAAACGCTGGTAATAGGGGATCACGGTGGCGACCTGGGTCTGCTGCAACATGATCTCGGAAACCCAGACCCGGTAAGGCGTCTTGTCCTGTTGCCAGGGCAGGCTGGTCCGTCCGTGGCGATCGAACCAGTCGAGCAGGCGCGCCTGAAAGGCCTGCGGGGTCAGTTCGATGAATAGCGGTTGCAACATGATGGCGCACCACAAAAAAAGCGCCGACTCGTGAGTCGGCGCAGGACTGGCTTGCTATTGCTTCACTTCAACAGACCACGAATGGCATCGCGAAGTTCCTTGGCAGACTCTTCGCCGCCGAGTTTTTCCTGAATCTTTTCGCTGAGCTTCTCGGCGGCCTGGTTCTTGAGTTCGCCCTTGGCCAGTTCGGCCAGCGAGCGCTGGAAGGCCTGGCGGTCGAAAGTGCACCACTGCCGGGGATCGCCGGAAAGCTGACCTTCGCAACGCACCGGCAGGGGAATACGTTCGAGCCGCGGATTGACGTCACAGGCGGCGTCGGCGGTGTCCACGAAGCGCGCCTGGACGTCGTAGTCGAAACGCTGGCTGGCCAGGTTGACGTCGCCGTTGCCGGTCAGCTCGATGCCGGGAACGGTGATCAGCAGGTCGTCGTTGTTGAGGACCCCGTCGACAACCCTGGCGCTGCCCTTGAGCTGGTCAAAGCGCGTGTCCGTGCTCCATTCCCGCGACGTGCTTTCGCCCTCCAGCGCCGCTACCGCCGTGCACAGCTCCTGCGGAACGTTGACGTTGAACACTGCCCCGTCGTCGATCTGGAAGTCGGCTCGGCCGTTGAGATTGCGCAGCAGCGTAGCGGCGCTGTTGGTCTGCGACGTGAAGTCGCCGGCCAGCGTCAGCCGCCCCCGCAGCGGCGATGGCTCGCCGGTGTAGTCCTCGACCAGCGGCACCACCTGGACGCCGTCAAGGCGTTCGCTAAATGTCCAGCGAATCGGCGCCTCGCGCACGTCGAGCGTCCCCTCGAGGTGCGCGGTACCGTCGTACAGCCGCGCATCGAAATGCTCGAGCGCCAGTTGCCCACCGCTGCCAGTGACCGTCAACGCCGGGTCGATCAGCGTCAGGCCTTTGGCGATCAGCGTGTCGAATGCCAGCCGGCCGTCGAGGTCGAGCCCGCGCAGCGTGGACGCGGGGACCAGCTCGGCGGCCTCGCTGGACGTCTCGGCGGCAGCGACATCGCCGACACCGATCATCTCGAACGACGCCGTGGCTTCGTCGCCGCTCGCCGGCGCTTCGCTGGGCGGCGGCAAGTAGCCATCCAGGTCGAGCTGATCGCCCTTCAGGTCGAAGCTCAGTGAGTCGCCGTCGAGCCCCAGGCCGAGCTGGCCGCTCAGCGTCGTGTCGTCGACTCGCAGCGTCAGGTTGGAGAGCGTCACCCGGGACGCATCGCCCTCGAACGGGCTGGTCAATGCGACCTCCTCGAGCGCCGCGTCGTCGGCGGTGTTCGGCGTCACACCCAGGCGCTCGAGCCAGGGCCGTAGCGACAACGGCGCCAGCTCGACCTTGCCGGTATAGGTCGGCGCGCTGAGCAGCGTGTCGATCGCCAGATTGCCGGTCAGCTTGAGTCCGTCGTCGCCGGTCAGCACGATGTCGCTCAATTGGGCGGTTTCATCACGGGTATTGGCCTCGGCGGCAAAAGCCAGCTTCAGCGACAGCGGCGACTCGCCCAGTGAGGGATGCTCGAATTTGCCTTCGAAACGTCCGCTCTCGAGGCGATAGCGACCAGCGCGGACCTCGGCGATCAACTGCTTGGCATCGAAATTCAGCGTCTGCACCCGCTCCTGCAGGGCGGTGAAGCGGGTCTGGGTATCCAGCGTCAGGCCGGTGAACTCGTAGCGGCCATCATTGAGCCCCAGGCGCACCTTGCTCTGCAGGCTGACCTGGCTTTCCAGCGCCGGCGCGGCGCTGTCGACGGTGAAGCTGGCCTTGAGCGGAAAGGCGTTGACCGGGTTGACGTCACTGCTGGTCAGCGCCAGCTCACGTAGCGTGACGTCCAGGTCGCTGCGCTGGTCGGCATAGCGCACCTCGCCGTTGTTGACCTCGACAGTGGCGATATCCAGCGCCACGCTGGGCTCACCGTCCTGCATCGAGGGCCCCGCCGAAGCTGGCGCTAGCGCCGCTTCGGCATCGTCGCCCTGGGCCTCTAGACGCTCGAGCAGGGCCTCCCAGTTGCCGCGCCCCTGGGCATCGCGCACCAGATCGAGGCGCATGCCGTCCAGGGTCAGGCCATCGATGGCGATCTCGCCCGACAGCAACGGCGCGAATGCCAGGCTGACCTCGGCGCGATCGACGCCGGCGAAGGGCGCGTCCTGCGCGGACTGCTCGGGCAGCCAGGCCCGCGCACTCTCGACGCTGACGCCGATGCGCGGATAGAACGACCAGCTCAGCGGGCCTTCCAGCGCCAGCTCCAGACCGCTGCGTTCCTTGACTGCCTCGACCAGGCGCGGCTTGAGCTCGTTGGGGTCGAAGAAGGTGGTGACGTAGATCACCGCAGCGACGACCAGCAGCCCGAGTACGCCGACGGCTGCGAGCAGTATTCGCACCAACCTCTTCATTGGCTTCCTCCAGAAGCAGGGATCATGAACTCGAAATAGGCACCGTTCTCTTCGAGCCGGTAACCCAGCCGTACCAGCAGCAGCTGGCTTTCCAGCGGCAGCTGGTCGGTCTCGATACGTAACGCGGCGTCGCCGGCCGCCGCGGCGACCAGCGCCATCAGCCGCGAACCGACACCGCGGCGGCGCGTCGCCTCGCGAACGCAGAAATGCGACAGCCACCAGGCGCCCGGCTCGCGGCGCAGGCCGACCGCCGCTAGCAGACGGCCGTTGAAGCGCGCGCAGTAGAATTCGCCGCCGCTCTCGAGATGCCCGCGCACGAACGCCTCGGCGGGCACCGGCAGCAGCTCCGGCGAGGCATCCTGATAGATGCGCGACAGCTCCGCGCCAGCCTCGGCGTCCGCCGTCCAGCGGGCATGATCGAGTCGTTCCAGGGTGACTGGCATGCATCCTCTCCGTGGCCAGGGACGCCGTCGTATCGCTCCCATCGTTGGCGTATTGTAGCGGATGGCCGCTGCGATTCTCTATAATGACAGGCTCGGTTGGCCTTATGACGTGCCGAGCGCTGCGGCCAACGGCGCGATACCGGCCCGCCACCATCATTGCCCGGCGCGCGAGCGCCCGGAAGGGAGAGCCCTACATGTCCGAGCGAATCGCCACGGTGTCTCGCGACACCTCCGAGACGCAGATCACGGCGACGATCAATCTCGACGGCGAGGGGCACCTCGTCGCCGCAACCGGCGTCGGGTTTCTCGACCACATGCTCGATCAGATCGCCCGCCACGGGCTGCTCGACATCGAGCTTCACGCCCACGGCGACCTGCATATCGACGCTCATCACACCGTCGAGGATATCGGCATCACCCTCGGCCAGGCCTTCGACCAGGCGATCGGCGACAAGCGCGGCATCCGCCGCTACGGGCATGCCTACGTGCCGCTCGACGAGGCGCTCTCGCGGGTGGTGATCGATTTCTCGGGACGTCCGGGGCTGCACATGGACGTCGAGTTCACCCGCGCCGCCATCGGCACGCTGGACACCCAACTGTTCTGGGAGTTCTTCCAGGGCTTCGTCAACCACGCCCGAGTCACCCTGCACATCGACAATCTCAAGGGCTTAAACGCCCACCACCAGGCCGAGACCATCTTCAAGGCCTTCGGCCGGGCGCTGCGCATGGCCGTGGAGGTGGACCCGCGCATGGCCGGACAGATGCCCTCGACCAAGGGCAGCCTGTGAACATCAATTGCGAGGAGCGAGCATGACGATCGCCGTCATCGATTATGGCATGGGCAACCTGCACTCCGTGGCCAAGGCCCTGGAGCACGTGACCCACGAGCACGTGATGATCACCCGCGATCCGCGCTCGATTCGCGGCGCGACTCGCGTGGTACTGCCCGGCCAGGGCGCCATCCGCGACTGCATGGGCGAGCTGCAGCGCACCGAGCTCGCAGGCGTGGTCCGGGAATTGCTCGCCTCCCAGGCCAAGCCGCTGCTGGGCATCTGCGTCGGCCAGCAGATGCTGATGGATCGCAGCGAAGAGAACGGCGGCATCGACTGCCTGGGTTTTCTGCCCGGCCAGGTGCGCCGCTTCGGCCAGACGATGCGCGATGCCGACGGGCGTCGCCTCAAGGTCCCGCACATGGGCTGGAACCAGGTCGCCCAGCGCCATGATCACCCGCTGTGGGCCGACATCGCCGACGGCGCGCGGTTCTATTTCGTGCATGGCTACTACGTCGACGCCGAGCGCGACGCGGAGGTCTTCGGCACCACCCGCTACGGCGATGCCATCGCCCACGTCGCCACCGGCCGCGAGGCAACCTTCGCGGTGCAGTTCCATCCCGAGAAGAGCGCCGACGCCGGCCTGCGGCTGCTGGAGAACTTTGTCAACTGGACGCCCGCTGCTTAAAGGCGCCCAATGCTGCGCCCGGCGCCCGGTCAACTGGGCGCCCTGAGCCGCGCCCGGTCGACTGCGCGCCGAACCAATCTAGCAACAGCGCCGCCGCGGCGGTCGCTCACGAGGACACGACATGCTGGTGATTCCCGCCATCGATCTCAAGGACGGCCACTGCGTCCGCCTCAAGCAGGGCCGCATGGACGACGCCACCAGCTACGGCGACGATCCCGTGGCGATGGCCGCGCGCTGGGTCGACGCCGGCGCCCGGCGCCTGCATCTGGTCGATCTCAATGGCGCCTTCGAGGGCAAGCCGGTCAATGGCGAGGCGGTCACCGCGATCGCCCGCGCCTACCCCGAGCTGCCGATCCAGATCGGCGGCGGCATTCGCAATGCACAGACCATCGAGCACTATCTCGAGGCCGGGGTCGGCTACGTGATCATCGGCACCCAGGCGGTCAAGCAGCCCGAGTTCGTCGGCGCGATGTGCCGGCTGTTCCCGGGCCGGGTGATCGTCGGCCTCGATGCCCGCGACGGCTTTGTCGCCACCGACGGCTGGGCCGAGGTCTCGACGCTCAAGGCCACCGAGCTGGCCAAGCGCTTTCGAGATGACGGCGTGGCATCGATCGTCTACACCGATATCGCCCGCGACGGCATGATGCAGGGCGTCAATCTCGACGCCACCATCGAGCTGGCCCGCGACGGCGGGCTACCCGTGATCGCCTCCGGCGGGGTCACCAACCTCGACGACATACGCGCACTCGCCGGGGTCGCCGACCAGGGCATTCTCGGCGCGATCACCGGCCGGGCAATCTATGAGGGCAGCCTCGACGTCGCCACGGCGCAGCGGCTATGTGACGAACTCGACGACCGGCTCGAAAATCACGCCACCCGCGGGGGGAACTGACACATGGGTCTGGCCAAGCGCATCATCCCCTGTCTCGACGTCGATGCCGGTCGAGTGGTCAAGGGCGTCAACTTCGTGGGCATCCGCGACGCCGGCGACCCGGTGGAGATCGCCAAGCGCTACAACCAGCAGGGCGCCGACGAGATCACCTTCCTCGATATCACCGCCAGTCACCAGGATCGCGACACCACCGTGGAGATGGTCGAGCGCATCGCCGGCGAGGTATTCATTCCGCTGACCGTGGGCGGCGGCATCCGCCGCTGCGAGGATATCCGCACCATGCTCAACGCCGGCGCCGACAAGGTCTCGATCAACACCGCCGCGGTGAGCGATCCGGACTTCGTGCGCGAGGCCGCCGAGCGCTTCGGCAGCCAGTGCATCGTGGTGGCGATCGACGCCAAGCGCGTCAGCGCCGCGGGCGAACCGCCGCGCTGGGAGATCTTCACCCACGGTGGACGCAAGCCCACCGGGCTGGACGCCATCGACTGGGCGCGCAAGATGGTCAATTACGGGGCCGGCGAGCTGCTGCTGACCAGCATGGACCGCGACGGCACCAAGTCCGGCTTCGACCTGGAAGTGACCCGCGCGATCGCCGAGGCGGTGGCGGTGCCGGTGATCGCCTCCGGCGGAGTCGGCAATCTCGATCATCTGGTCGAGGGGGTGACCAGGGGCGGCGCCGATGCAGTGCTCGCGGCGAGCATCTTCCACTTCGGCGAGTACACCATTCCCGATGCCAAGCGTTATCTGGCCGAGCATGGGATCGAGATGCGCCTGTAGAAAAGGCTGATTTATTCCTGCGTTCGCGACATAAATCCGCTCTTTCGGGATACATTTCATCGCCTATGAAGTCTATTCATCAGCATTGAGGCCCAGATTGCTGACGCCGTCGTTGCGCCCCAGCCGGCGTAGCGCCTTGAGCGCCTCGCGATCGAGCTTGCCCTCGGCGGCCTCGAGCACGGTCTCCTGGAAGTCGCGCTCGTCATCCATCAGCGGATGGCTGCGCAGCCGCGCCATGGCCTGGTCGGGATCATCGCCTTCCGCGCCCTCGCTCATCTCGACATACGCCTGCACGCCGCTCGTCGAGAGTCGGCTAACCTCAAGTGGCGCCTCGGGCAGCTCGCCCTGCAGCGCATCGAGCAGCGTCGTCAACGCGGCGACCGCCTCCACCGCACGGCGCGCGCCGAAACTGTCGTCGTCCCCGGGCGGCTCGAGTTCGGCGAGCTTCTCGGCCTGGCGGGCGAAATCGATGCGCGCATCGCGCACCGTCAGCGCCTCCCAGGCCAGGTCGAGGACCACCCGCAGCCCATGCGGATCGCCCTGGCCGGTCATCTGCGCATAGAGCCCGTAGTTGGGCGTCAGCCGTTCGCACAGCGCTGCCATGAACGCCGCCTGCTGCCGACGGCCGAGTTGGCGCAAGCGGGCCTTGAAACCGCCTGGTGAGGTCTGTTGCATAATCGTCTGCCCTATTTCTTGCTGAAATGACGCTTGCTGAAATGGCTCTTATTGGAAAGTCGCTTGTCGAACGATGACCGTCACGGCCAGAGCAACTCGGCGTTGACCCGCCCCTTGGCATCGAAGGCGACGCCCTCGGCGCGCAGCTTCTCGCGCTGGTCGATCGCCCCGCCATGCTCGGTAACGCGTCGCGAGGCGTTGATCACCCGATGCCAGGGCAAGCCGTGACCGGCGGGCAGCTGGCGCATCGCGCTGCCGACCATGCGCGCGGTGGCGCCATCGGTCATCTTCGCCACCCGGCCATAGGTGGTCACCCGGCCGGCGGGGATCTGCGCGACGATGGTGTAGATCTGTTCGAGCCGCTCGCTGCGCGTCATCGGCCGCCTCCGTCGCTACCGGCCATCGAGCGGGGCCGAAAGCGTTTATCATGCGTATTCACCACGGGTTCACCATGCACATCTACTTTCTCCAGCACGCTGCCCACTACGGCCCTGCCCGCTTCGCCGACTGGCTGGACGGCATGGGCCACAGTCACAATACCAGCCATCTCTATGCGGGCGAGATGCCGCCACGCCTCGAGGACTGCGATGCGCTGATCGTGCTCGACGGCCCGCAGGCGCACGATGCCAGCGACGATTACCCCTGGCTCAAGCGCGAGCGCAAACTGCTGCTGCGCGCCCTGAAGAGCGCCAAGCCGGTACTCGGCGTCGGCCTCGGCGCGCAATTGATCGCCACGCAGCTGAGCGCCATCGTCTCGCGGGGCACCTATGCCGAAACCGGCTGGCATGCGGTCAGCCTGGCGCCGCAGAGTCCCTTCGACCTGCCCGAGACGTTCGAGGCCTTCCACTGGCATCGCGACATCTTCGGCCTGCCGGAGGATGCGCTGCCGCTGGGTGCCAGCGCGGCGAGTCCGGTCCAGGGCTTTGCCTGGGACGCCGGGCGGGTGATCGGCCTGCAGTGCCATCTGGAGGCGACCCGCGAGAGTGTCGCCGCGCTGCTCGCCGAACGCCCCGAATCGCTCGTCGGCAGCGGCCCCTACATGCAGGACGCGACGACGATGCTCGACGATCCGCGGCGCTTCGATCGCCTCGCGGCGCTGCTCGACCGGGTGATGATGCGCTGGATGGCCAACGCCGCGCGCTAGCCGGCCCGCGAGGCTTGCCAATCGCGGGCGAACGCCAGGCAGCTGTCCCAGTCGCCGACGTGCAGGAAGGCCTGCTGATGCTTGTCGAGCTGGTGACGATACAGCGGGTCGTAATATTCGGTCAGCAGCGGCGCCAGCCACGCCTCGTGCGCCTGGGGATTGCCCCGCGCATGCTCGGCGAAGGCCAGCCCTTGCAAGCGTTGCAAGCGTTGCAGGCGTGCGCCGCCCAGGCGCTTTCTGAGCCGCGCCAGGGCGCCGCTGAGTTGCTTGCGCATCAACGCCCAGCCCAGCCATTCGCCGTACTGGCCGGCATAGATCGCCCACAGATCCTCGATGTAGTCCTTGTGGATGCGCGCCAGCCGCCAGTCCAGCGGCATCTCCACACGAATGCGCGGCGCGCGCTGCATGCCCCGCCAGAAGCTCAGCGGAATGTTGACGCTGCCGATGTGCCGCGATTCGTCCTCGACGACATAGGGCGCCGCGACCGACAGCAGCTCGCGGCCGAGGGCGTGCTCGAAGTCGATCTGCGCCGGCGCCGGCAGCGGGTGGCGACCGAATGCCGAGCCCTTGTGACGCGCGCAGGCTTCCAGGTCCGGCCCGCCAGCGCGCTGGACGAGCTCGGTCTTGGCGCAGCCGGTCAGCCCGCCGACCACCAGCATGGGGCGCTCGGCGGCGGCGTCGATGCGCCGGCACAGCGCCTGGCGCATGGCCTTCCAGCCACCCTGAATGCGCGGCCGTTCGATGCCGGCCTCGGCGAGCCACTGCTGGGCGATCTGCGAGCGCAGTCCGCCGCGAAAGCAGTAGACCAGCGCGTCGGGGTGCGCGGCGAGACACCCCCGCCAGGCCTCGACGCGCCGCCGCTTGAGCGCGCCGCCGACCAGCCGCTCGCCGAGTTCGATCGCCGCGCCCTGACCGGCCTGCTTGTAGTGAATGCCGACGCGATGACGCTCCTCGTCGTCCATCAGCGGCAGGTTGACCGCTCCCGGCAGCGCGCCCCGAGCGAACTCCACCGGCGCCCGCACGTCGATCAGCGTGCGCCCGGCGCGCAGCCACTCGAGATCGGGCTCGAGCGTCTCCTGACTCATCGCCGGACCTCGATCAACGTCTCGCCGCCGGCCTTGGTGAATTCGCCGAACGACTCGAGGCGCAACCCGAATTGGCGGCCGACACGTTCGACGTCATCGGCGTAGGCCGGATGCACCGCCAGCAACAGGCCACCCGAGGTCTGTGGATCGCACAGCCACTGCCAATGGGCGGCATCCATCTCGGGCAGGCGCTTGCCCAGCGCATTGCGATTGCGCTCGGTGCCACCGGGCACCGCGCCCTGGCGACGATAGGCCTCGGCCTCGGCAAGCCGCGGCAGGCGCCGAAAGTCGACGCGCGCGGCCACCCCGCTGGCCTCGCACATCTCGCTCAGGTGCCCGGCCAGACCGAAGCCGGTGACATCGGTCATCGCGTGCACGCCGGAGATGCGCGCCATCTCGACGCCAATGTCGTTGGGCTTGAGCATGGTCTCGCGGGCCAGCCCGTGGTGGCCCTCCTTGAGCAGGCCGCGCTTCTCGGCGGTGGTCAGCAGGCCGACGCCGAGCGGCTTGGTCAGATACAGCAGATCGCCGGGCTCGGCGCCCTTGTTGAGCTTGAGCGCGTCGAGATCGACCAGCCCGTTGACCGCCAGGCCGAAGATCGGCTCGGGGGCGTCGATCGAGTGGCCGCCGGCCAGCGCCAAGCCCAGCTCGCGACACACCGCCTGGGCGCCGGCGACCACGTCGCCGGCGATGTCGGCGGCTAGCTTGTCGAGCGGCCAGCCGAGAATGCCCAGCGCCAGCACCGGCTTGCCACCCATGGCGTAGACGTCGCTGATGGCGTTGATCGCGGCGATGCGCCCGAAATCGAACGGATCGTCGACGATCGGCGTGAAGAAATCGGTGGTGGCGATCATTCCGCGGCCGTCGCCGAGATCATAGACCGCCGCGTCTTCGCGTCCCTGGTTGCCGACGATCAGCCGGGTGTTGCTGGCCCCCGGCCCGGCCTTGGCGAGAATGCCGTCGAGGACGTCGGGGGCGATCTTGCAGCCACAGCCGGCGCCATGACTGTACTGGGTCAGGCGAATGGCGCTCATGGGTCATCTCCTTGCGTGCGTTAATCTCCCGTCAAAGCGGGCTTACTGACTCAAAGCATAGCCATCGGGCGCCGCTCACAGCGCCTCGATGGCCTCGGCGAGCTTGTCGACGGCGATCACCGTCATGCCCTCGGGGGCCCGTTTGGGGGCGTTGCCGCGCGGCACGATGGCGCGGGTGAAACCGTGTTTGGCGGCCTCGACGATGCGCTCCTGGCCGCTGGGCACCGGGCGGATCTCACCCGACAGGCCGACCTCGCCGAACACCACCAGCTCGCGGGGCAGCGAGCGATTCTGCAGGCTCGACACCACCGCCAGCAGCACCGCCAGGTCGGCGCTGGTCTCGAGCACCTTGACCCCGCCGACCACGTTGAGAAAGACGTCCTGGTCGCCGGTGAACAGCCCGCCGTGCTTGTGCAGTACCGCCAGCAGCATCGCCAGGCGGTTGCCGTCGAGGCCTACGGCGACGCGCCGTGGATTGCCCAGCGCCGAATCGTCGAGCAGCGCCTGCACCTCGACGAGGATCGGCCGGGTGCCCTCCCAGACCACCATCACCAGGCTGCCCGGGGCCTGCTCCTCTCCACGCGACAGGAAGATCGCACTGGGATTCTTGACCTCCTTCAGGCCCTGCTCGAGCATCGCGAACACACCCAGTTCGTTGACCGCGCCGAAGCGGTTCTTCTGACCGCGCAGGGTGCGAAAGCGCGAATCGGCGCCGCCCTCGAGCAGCAGCGAGGCGTCGATCATATGCTCGAGCACCTTGGGGCCGGCCAGGGTGCCGTCCTTGGTCACGTGACCGACCAGCATCAGCACGGTGTTCGACTGCTTGGCGAAACGCGTCAACGCCGCCGCCGACTCGCGCACCTGAGCCACCCCGCCCGGCGCCGAGCCGATATCCTCGAGATGCATGGTCTGAATGGAGTCGATGATCAGCACCGCGGGGCGCTCGCGCTCGGCGACGCCGAGGATCGTCTCGATGCTGGTCTCGGCGAGCATCTTGAGCCCCTGGGCGGGCAGTTGCAGGCGGTGGGCGCGCATCGCCACCTGCGACAGCGATTCCTCGCCGGTGATGTACAGCACGCGGCGCTGCTGGGCGAGCTTGCAGGCGGTCTGCAGCAGCAGGGTCGACTTACCGGCGCCGGGGTTGCCGCCCAGCAGCACCGCCGAACCCGGCACCAGCCCGCCACCCAGCACCCGATCGAATTCGCCGAAGGTCGACGAAAAACGCGGCACTTCGGCGAGATCGACGCTGGCCAGGTCGGTGACTTCCCGCGACAGGCTGCCGGCATAGCCGGCGCGCGCCGTCGCCGGGCCGCTGCCGCTCCCCGGGCGCGGTGCGGCCCGGCGCACCTCGCTCAGGGTGTTCCACTCACGGCAACTGGTGCACTGGCCCTGCCACTTGCTGTATTCGGCACCGCATTCGGTGCATACAAAGGCGCTCTTCGCTTTCGCCATGGGCTTCCTGTCGGATAGTGCGAGGCTGATAACGAGCGGCGGACAACGAACAGGGGCGACCAATGGCCGCCCCCGTCCTTCTCGCATTGCTACTGCGCTATTGATTACTGGGCGCTATTGGCTACTAGGTTGCTGTTGACTGCTGGCGGTTGAGGCGCAGCGTCTCGCCGTTTTCGAAGCGGCGGCGTTGCGGGTCGACCAGCTCGAGCGTGTCGCTGTCGAGCTTGAGGAAGTAGTAGACCTGGCCTTCGCCATCGGGGGTCAGTTCGTAGACCGTCGCTTCGGGGTCATTGGCGGTGCCGCTGAGCACATTCCACTGCCCCTCGTAACGCTCGTTCGGGGGATTCTGCGGATGCTCGCGGTAGCTGGCCTCGAGGGTGAAATCGCGCGCTTCGTCGGGAGACTGCTCGGTGCCCTCGAGAGTCACGGTGAGATCGATGCCTGCGCAACTGCGACACGGCAGAGTGCCTTCGTAGGTCGCCGTCTGCGGCCCCGTCATCGGCTCCTGGGTGCCTACGTCCTGCTGGGTACCGGCGGCGCATCCGCCGAGTAGCGCAAGCATCGCGGAGCCGGCCAGCAACGTCCTGATCTGCATATGAGTCCTCCTAACCAATGAGCTTAGGCCGCCGCCCGGGCGGCTCGTGACTCACAGGATAGCGGCAAGCCAGGCCAGTGGACAGCCCAGCGTGTCAGTCGAGCGTCGGATAGTCGGTATAGCCTTGCGCGCCGCCGCCGTAGAAAGTGTCCGGATCCGGCTCGTTGAGCGGCGCCTGACGACGAAAGCGCTCGACCAGATCGGGGTTGGCGATGTAGGGCCGACCGTAGACCACCGCGTCGGCGAGCCCCTTCGCGATCAGCACCTCGCCGCGCGCGGCGGTGTAGTGACCGCAATACAACAGCGGACCACGAAAGCGGTCGCGCAGGTCGCGGCGAAAGTCGTCGGTCAACTGCACGCCCTCGCCGGTCCAGTCGGGCTCGTTGATGTGCAAGTAGCCGATCTTGCGCAGCGACAGCTGCTCGGCCAGGTAGCGCATCATCGCCTCGGGTTCGTCGTCGCTGAGGCCGAAGATCTCGATGAACGGCGACAATCGCACGCCGACGCGATCGGCACCGATCTCCGCGCTGACTGCATCGACCACCTCGAGCAGCAACCGCGCGCGATTGACCACACTGCCACCATAGCGGTCGGTGCGCTTGTTGGCGCCGCTGGCCAGGAACTGCTGAAGCAGATAGGCGTTGGCGGCGTGGACCTCGAGCATGTCGAAGGCGGCCCGTTTGGCCCGCCTGGCGGCCTGGCGATAGTCCTCGATAAGTGTCGGAATCTCCTTGAGCTCGAGCGCCCGCGGGGTACTCGCCGGGTGACGCCCCGCCGTGCCGTCGGCGAATTCGGCGAAGCACTGCGCGCCCTCGCCGCGGATCGCGCTGGGTGCGACCGGCTGCAACCCGTTGGGCTGGACGATCTCGTGCGAGACGCGCCCCACATGCCACAGCTGCAGCGCCATGCGCCCGCCGGCATCGTGGACCGCCTTGACCACCTTGCGCCAGCCTTCTTCTTGGGCGTCGGTGTAGATACCCGGGGTATACACGTAGCCGCGCGCGGTGGGTGAGATGTTGGTCGCCTCGCTGATCACCAGGCCCGCGCCGGCGCGCTGCGCGTAATACCGGGCCTGTAGCTCGCCGGGGACGCTGTCGGGCGTGCGAGCACGGGTCAGCGGCGCCATGATGACGCGGTTGGACAGCGTCAGGCGGCCCAGCTCGAACGGGGACAGCAGATTCTCGTAGGCCATGGTTTCTCCTTGCCTTGGCGATGACTCGAAAATAACGCTGTCCCGGTAATGGCGTCCGTTAGGGCTCTAATCAACATCTGGGGCGATTGCTTTTCCCTATAGTTATCGATAAACCCCATGCATTGCCTGTCCCGCTCAGGCGTGCAGCGGCCGCGTCGACCCGAAATGCTCGAAGCGCCGCCGCTCGGCAGGCACCTCGAGCGCTTCGAGCTCGGTGTCGACACAGCGCATGAAACCTTGCAGGCCGACCAGATAGCACAGCGGCTCGCTCTTCGGCAGCAACGTCTTCAGCAGCTCGCGGTCGATGCGTCCCAGATGACCCGGTGCGGCATCGCCGCCGTGACCAACCGCGATCTGGCCACCGAGGTCGCGGCGGGACGCTTTCGCAAGGATCTCTACCACCGCTTGAGCGCCTTCCCGCTGCAGGTGCCTGCGCTGCGGCAGGCGACGCTTGCGCAGTGTGGCCACGCAGGCTTGCTCGAGACAGGTGTCGATCAGGTCGGGCGAGAGGACTCGGAGAGGCTGAGAAATCGTCAGGTGTCGCCTTGGCGATGGCATTGCTGAAGTGCATGGACCGTCCCGTATCGGTGTACCTGACACGGGACGATCTCATCATCAGCTGTTGGGTTATAAGTTTAACTGACTGGCATTACTGCGCTGGAGCGCTTAATTATTCTGGGCGTCTTCGGCAGCATCCTGCACGTCTTCACCCATTTCCTCGACGCTATCACCGGCGTTTTCAGCCGCTTCGTCGATGCTCTCGCCAGCTTCCTCGGCGGGTCCCTGGTCATCACAGGCAGCCACGCCACCCAGCATCAATGCCAGCATCATCGCCAGACCCAACTTACGCAGCAGATTCTTTTGCATCGTCTCCTCCTGAGAACGTAACGGTACCAATAGAACCAATACCATACAGTGCGCAGCGATGAACGCCAACTGCTTGTTAGGCCGGCTTTTACGCACAAAAAAGGTAAGCGCCGTTAAACCGACCCACTTGCCCTAACCGTATTGAGCCACTTTTTTTGAAGCGGGCAGCGTCGCGTTCCAGGGCAAGAGTGTTTCGAGTTGTTCGAGGGTAACCGCATCGGCT